>CAYJEF010000160.1:0-1511 GCA_964369125.1 uncultured Christensenella sp. | reverse complement strand
AAACAAAAATAGTATGCACTCTGGGTCCGTCGACCAATGAGTACGAAAAAATTTTGGCACTGCTAAAAGCAGGAATGAACGTCGCTCGGCTCAATATGAGCCATGGCACTTTCGACTCCCACCTATCCACTCTTAATATGGTCAAACGTGCCAGAAAATCCCTGGGTGTACCATGTGCAATTATGGTGGACACCTGCGGGCCCGAACTGAGAATCGGCACTTTTGAGAACCAAAAGGTAACGCTCGAAAAAGGTCAAACGTTTTCATTTTCTGTCACAAACTCCACGCCCGGAAGCATCGCCCGCGTCTATTGTGGCTATCCAAAACTCCTTAGTGTCCTTGCTCCAAAGCAAAAACTTTTTGCCAATAATGGACTGCTTGAATTTGTAGTAGACAAGATAGAAAAAGACGAAATTGTTTGTCGTGTGAGAGTTGGCGGAGACCTCACCGATCACAAAAGTATATCAATCCCCCACGTCCGGTTGCCTTTGCCTTTTATCAGCGAAAGGGACGAAAAAAACATTGAGTTTGCCGCCAAAAACCATGTCGAATACATCTCTGCTTCCTTTGTCAGCACAGATGCCGACGTAAAAGCAATTAAAGCCTGCATCAAAAAATACGGCGGACACCAGCAGGTTATATCGAAAATTGAAAGCGCCCAAGGCATTTTAAACCTCGAAAAAATTTTAACTGAAAGCGATGGTGTTATGGTTGCGCGTGGAGATATGGGCACCGAAATTCCGCTTGAAGAAATTCCCGCTGTTCAAAAGAATATGATATTTAAAGCGATTAAAATGAACAAGAAAGTAATCGTCGCCACCGAAATGCTCGAGTCGATGACCTATTCCCGTCGTCCAACGCGTGCCGAAACCACTGATGTCGCCCTTGCAATTTATGACAAAACCGACGCCACAATGCTTTCTGGCGAAACCGCGAACGGGCTCTATCCCGTCGAAACCACCCAAACAATGGCGAAGATTATAAAAGCCACTGAGACAAAAATCGACTACGACGGCGAGTTTGACTGCACCCCAAATCGCACTAAATCAAAACTTGAAGCTATAGCGTTTTCTGCGTGTGCCACGGCAAAAGCAGTCGGTGCAAAAGTGATTGTATGCTTCACAAAAACGGGAAAAACTGCCCGAGCAATCTCGCGTTTTCGCCCTAGGGCTACCATTTTGGCACTTACTCAAAACGAAACAGCCTATAATGATCTCTCTCTTACGTGGGGAGTTACACCGCTCCTTGTCAAAAATCAAGAAGAGTTGGAAGATATGGTTTCTTATGCAAAACGCACCGCAAAACGCCTTAAACTTGCCAAAATTGGCGAAAAAATTATAGTGACTTTTGGATTTCCATTAAACGAAAACGGCACCACAAACGCGGTGAATATCAGTGAAATTACTTAAAATTCAAAATCATACCCCCTATTTTGTTGACAATATTTTCACAAATTGTATATTATAATAGTATAAAATCAGTTTAATCGCACTTCTTTGGAGGTCATACAT
>CAYJEF010000159.1:0-1536 GCA_964369125.1 uncultured Christensenella sp. | reverse complement strand
GTAAATAAGGTTCGCGATGGAGACGTCCTTGTCAATCATCATTCCTTCAATCTGGAAAAATGTGTTCTCGTGGCTGGCGTCGAGTTCCTCGTTTCTAAAACACCTGCCGGGGAAAATTGCCTTTAGTGGTGCGCCATATTTACGCATAATTCTGTTTTGTGCCGCAGTAGTTTGTGTCTTTAAAACCTGCCCGTTATCAAGGTAAAAAGTGTCTTGCATATCGCGTGCTGGGTGATTTTTGGGCACATTTACGGACTCAAAATTGTTATATTCCGTCTCAATTTCGTTGCCGTCCTCTACTGTAAAACCCATGCTGGAAAATATTTCGATAATATTTTTTTGGATTATCGTGATTGGGTGCAAACTCCCCCGTTTTTCTGTCGATGGAATGGTCAAATCAATGTCTTTTGTCGCGTCAATTTTCTTTGAAATTTTATCTTTTTCAAATTGACTTTCTTTAATGAGAATTAAGTTTTGCAACGTTTCTTTTATGCTATTAATTGTCATTCCAAATTGCTTTCTGTCCGTGGCGGGAATGTCTTTCATTCTGCCCATAAGTGCGGTGATTTTTCCCGATTTACCGAGGTAATATTGATAGAAATCGCCTAGCTCCTTAGCGTTTGTCACCTTTGATAGTTCTGTTTTGGCTCCTTCTAAAATTTCGTTTAATTCGTCCATAAATTTTTCCTACTTTTATCTTAAATAAAAGGAGCACAAACCCCTTTATAATTAAATAATATAATAGCATTTTACCAGTATAAGTCAACTTATTTATATAATTCGCTCAAACTCGACACGTTAAGATAGGTGTTTGGAACGTCGCCGACGATCAAACATTCGCAAATGAGATAATCAATGCTTTTCACAACATTTTTGGTCCCAAAGGGTAGCAAAAGCGCCACTTCCGCAGTTACCGTCACGAATATTTTGTGTGAAGTTTGGTTTATCCCGACGCTATAAAAACTCGTGTGAAACCTGCTCGTCACATTCCCAATAGGGCTCACCGACAAGTTCACCGGACTGCCCCGCCCCGCTAAAAGTCCAATCCCCGTACACGTTCCAAACGGAATGGAAATGCCCAGTTTTGTGTTAAGATTTATCTCCTGTTGCGTAGCAATCACCAGCGAATTTGCAATGCTATTTATGGTTTGAGAGTTTGCTTTTATAGACGAAATGTCGCCACCCGAATTATATTTTATTTCGATAATATCGTCGTAAGAAATCGTGGAAATGTCTAGTATTGCGCCGTTGCAGGATTTTACAATAAGCCTATTTATCTCCGCTTCGCCATACGCAAAAATTATTGGATTGACGACGCTTATAAAATATCTGCAAATAATGAAAATAAAAAAGCCACATATCACCGAAATAGTGATAAATTTCTTCCAAAATCTTCTCTTTTTATATGTTCTAAAATGCGATTTTACATAGCAGGATTTTATCTCATTCTCACCCACAAAAAAGTATATTATAAATAAAATTCAAATAGAACAAAATGCTTCAAAATTTTATATTATTTCTCAAAATTCTCAGGAG
>CAYJEF010000158.1:0-1542 GCA_964369125.1 uncultured Christensenella sp. | reverse complement strand
GTTATCGCCTGCACAAAATTTCGTGCCACGTTGTCTGACAAGAATGTTGCCAGCTAAAACAAACTGACCGTCGCCTGTCTTGACGCCGAGGCGTTTTGACTGGCTATCTCTGCCGTTTTTTGAACTTCCACCGCCCTTTTTGTGGGCAAATAATTGCAATATAATAAACATTATTCTTCTTCCTCCAATTCGATAAAATCCGAAAACCCTTCTCGTAAGTCGCTTACACCACAAACCATTGTGCTTAAAATTACCTGCGCGTCGTGCTTTTCCTCTAAATTGAGGTCAGTTGGGAGTTCAAAACTCAAATAGCCTTTGTCCTCTTTGCGCACCAAGTTAATATTTATTTTTGCGACCATCAATAGCCCCAAAACTGCTGTTTGCACAATGCTTGAAAGTGCACTGCACACAATGTCTTCGCCACTGACGCCATAGTTTGTATGACCGTCACAAACAACTTTTGTAATTTCGCCGTTATGCTTTGTAACCGTAACTGTTGTCATCTTACACTCTTTTTATAGACATAATTTTTACTCGCGTGAAAGGTTGTCTGTGTCCTTGTTTCTTTCTTACATTTTTCTTTGGCTTGTATTTAAAAACAATAATTTTTGATTGTTTGCCTTGAGCAATAATCTTGCCTTCGCAAGTGACATTTTTAAGCACTGGGTTGCCGGCTTCCATTTTATCATCTTTTGAATACATCAAAACTTCAAAATTCACGGTCGTGTCCTTTTCCCCGTCAAGTTTCTCGACGTCGATGAACTCGCCTTCGGTTACTTTGTATTGTTTTCCGCCAGTTTGAATGATAGCATACATTAACTTTTTCCTCCTTATCCTCCAGACTCGCTGAATAAAGGTGGCAAACGAATTGCACTTATTGACCTTTTCCAAGCGGTTATGAAAAATTTATCATATTTGTCCACAATTGTCAACATTTTTTTGCGGTATAAATTTATTAAAATCGGGCAAAATTACACTAAATAACGAGGAGAGTATATGCCAAAATCTCAAAAAGAAATCAACACGGTGCTACTGGGCGAAATTTATCGCGATTTACAAAGTGGCAAACAAAACATAAACAATGTCGTCGATAAAATCAAGGACAGCAAACTAAAACGCGAATTGAAAAAAGAATTTAAGGAATATGACAGCCTGAGTGAGAGTTGCGAAGACTTGGCAAAAACATTCGACGTAATTCTTCACGACAATAACTTTTTTAAAAAGATGCGAATGTGGCTGGGCGCAAACTTTGCGACGATGCTGGATAAAAGCAACAAAAAAATTGCCAGTATGAGCATTCTTGGCTCCACAATGGGTGTAATCAGCCTTATGTCCATTCTTGCCGACTGCAAAAACTGCGATGACGAACTGCTGGCTCTTGGCGAAGCGGTCCTTAAAACGCAAGAGAATAACATCGAAAAACTCAAGCCATATATTCTGAGTGAATACAACAAAAAATATGTGGAGACGCAAAGCGAAAGCAAAAAACAAGAAAGCGCAAAAAAAGAATAAGTTTATTTATCTTAATCTTAACTTTGGCAC
>CAYJEF010000157.1:0-1568 GCA_964369125.1 uncultured Christensenella sp. | reverse complement strand
AGTTTTGACGTGTTTTTGAAGTGATTTTGAAGCAGTTTTGAAGCAGTTTTGACGTGTTTTTGAAGTGATTTTGAAGCAGTTTTGAAGCAGTTTTGACGTACTTTTTGACGTGATTTTGAAGTGATTTTGACGTGTTTTGGAGGCTTTTTTTAATGAATTTATTATGAATAATCGTCCAAAAAATGATGCTTATTTCCGTCTTTATCCTTGTATGCAATAACCGCTGAAAGGTTGATATTTTCAGCACTTTTGAAGATATTTTCGGCAATTTGAGCGTCCTCATTTGATAGTTTTGCAATAAGGTTTTTCATCTTTTTTCTTTTAGAAGTCATTTCATTTTCATTTATACCATTTTTGTAATTTTGCTCAGTAAATTTGCATGCACATTGCAAAAATTCTAGCCCAAAATATTCCCTCCAATTTATGATATCTCGCTCACGAATAAGATACATTGGGCGGATAAGTTCCATTCCTGCGAAGTTTTTACTTTTCAGTTTTGGCATCATTGTTTGCACTTGTGCGCCATATAACACGCTCATCAAATTGGTTTCGATGACGTCGTCATAGTGGTGACCGAGCGCAATTTTATTACACCCGAGTTCCTTTGCTTTGTGATAAAGATGTCCGCGTCGCATTCGGGCGCACAGGTAGCAAGGCGACTTCTCGACGTTTGAAACGTTTTCAAAAATGTCACTCTCGTAAACGACGATTGGAATGTCAAGCAGTTTGGCATTTGCCTCAATTTTCTTGCGATTTTCCGTGCTATATCCCGGGTCCATAACCAAAAACAAGAGTTCGAACGAGAATTTATGGTGCGTCTTAAGTTCTTGAAAGAGTTTTGCCATAAGCATAGAATCCTTCCCACCCGAAATACACACTGCAATTTTGTCGTTTGGTTGAAGTAAATCGTATGTTTTTATCGCTTTTGCGAACTTCGAAAACAACAATTTGTGAAACTTTTTCCCAACCCACGAAATTTTTTGCGACTTGTATGTTTCATTCACACCCGCTTCTTTTACATTATCGTTTTCCATTTCGCTTGTCCTTTGCAATTTATTCTTTCCTGTCTCTCCCGTCATTTGCTAATTACTCCCCGCTGATTTTAGATTAAACTTTCCAACTTCTCCCGTCACAGCAGTATATTTTATAGTATCTTTTTCATCTTCCTTAATTTTTCTCATACGGAAATTTTAGCATTATTACACATCTATTCAAAATGCTTTGTAAAAATATTAATACAATAATTAAAAATACTTTGTTTTTCCAATAATTTCACTTGTAAAATTTTGGAACAAGACCCCTGTAATTTAAGGGGGCATACGAGAAAAAAAAGTAGCGACTAGCCAACAGGCGTAAACGCTTAAACTTTTTGTTCAGCCCTCACAAGAGCGATAGCGTTTGGTGCCGGAGGCCGGACTCGAACCGGCACGGAGTTGCCCCCGAGAGATTTTAAGTCTCTTGTGTCTACCATTCCACCACTTCGGCAAAAGTTTTTGCTATTATAAACTTACTTCTGCATACCTTTTATTACTCAAATAAAAGGAATAAATTAGGTATTTATATAAAGC
>CAYJEF010000156.1:0-1618 GCA_964369125.1 uncultured Christensenella sp. | reverse complement strand
GGGTGACAATTTTGTATAAATATGTGAAACGAATTTTGGATATGATGTTTTCGGGGCTGGGGCTCGTTCTTATTTCACCCATTTTTTTTGCAACTTGGATTTTAGTGCTTGTTAAACTGTGAGGCCCTGCAATTTTTTGCCAATATAGACCGGGCAAGAACAATAAATTATTTAAACTCTATAAGTTTAGAAGTATGACAAATGAACGCGACGAGCATGGAGAATTGTTGCAAGACTGTAAACGCCTTACGAAATTCGGCAAATTCCTTAGGACTTCAAATCTCGACGAATTGCCACAACTTTGGAATATTTTTGTTGGCGATATGTCGTTTGTTGGACCTCGCCCAAAACTCTTAAAGGACATTGTATTTTTTAATGACGAGCAAAACAGACGCAGTAAAGTTACTCCCGGTATAACGGGTCTTGCTCAAATAAACGGCAGGAACGAGGCAAGTTGGGAAGATGTTATCAAATATGACATTCAATATGTAAATAGTAAACATAAGTTTTGGTTAGACGTAAAAATTTTCTTCAAAACTGTTTTTCTTATCTTAAAACGAGGAAGAAAAGAAGAGTGTGGAGCCGCAAATCACGAATTTTACTACTACGGCGATTATCTCTTGAAAACAGATAGAGTATGCAAAATGGAATATGAAGAGAAAAATAAAATTGCTAGACAAATACTTGCAAAATATGAGAATAAACCTATAGTCACCCCCACTTCTGCTGTTTCTGCAGTTGTCCAAGAAGAGTTGGAAGACCTAAGCGAGAAATATCAATAACATATTGGACTTGCCTCATAGATAAAAGTAAACTCATTCCGTTTGGGGTGGGTTTATTTTTTGCGTGCGTGCCTCCCTTGTTTTCGTATTTTTGTTGATTTTTATACTGATAATCTATATAATAAGCATATTAAAACGAGGCAGAAAATGGAAGAATTTGAAAAACACTATGACGGAAAAGAAATTGAACGCAAAATGCAAGAGTATTGGGAAAAAATTGGCGTCTATAAGTTTGTTCGCGACAATAATAAGCCACTGTTTTCAGTGGACACACCGCCTCCCACTGTAAACGGAAAACTCCATATCGGGCATATTTTCAGTTATACTCAGGCGGAAATTGCAGTTAGATACAAACGAATGACGGGACACAACGTCTACTATCCTTTTGGATTCGATGACAACGGACTGCCTTCCGAGCGTTTGGTGGAGCGTGAAAACAATATTAAAGCCAGCGAAACACCCCGTAGTGAATTTTGCAAAAAGTGCGTAGAAACTACCCAAAAATACGAACAAGAATTTAAAACTCTTTGGAAATCAATGGGATTTTCCTGCGATTGGAACCTTACATATTCCACAATTAACGCGGACTCTCAAAAATTGTCCCAAAAGTTATTCATAGACCTAGCCAAAAATAGCGACGCATACATAAAGGAATCGCCAGTTTTGTTTTGCACCGAGTGTCAAACTTCTATCGCTCAAAGCGAATTAGATTCTAAAGAAGTCGACTCCACTTTCAATTATTTGGCGTTTAAAGCACAGGGAAAAACTGTCGAAATCGCCACCACGCGCCCCGAACTTTTATATGGTGTCGTGTGTGTTTTTGTGAACCCAAAGGA
>CAYJEF010000155.1:0-1644 GCA_964369125.1 uncultured Christensenella sp. | reverse complement strand
GTGCGGTAATTTTATTGCCTTTGATTTTAGATTTTATTGCCCCCAAAACGCGCTCGCGATACTCGTCTTTATATTTTTCGGGCTCAAATTTGCTACTCATATTTTCTATGATAATGCGCGCAAGGGACAACTCTTTTTCGCTAATATTTTGACCTTCTATATTCGCAGGTGAACGCTGAATTTCGTCCTTAAAAAACATTGTGTTTAGCACCATTTGACCATTTATCGCGCGGATTGCCACCACTTGTTCCTTTGAACCAAGCATAGTTTTTGCGATACCGACCTTATTTTTCTCTGCAAGTGCGCGCAGAATAAGTGTGAAAGCGTTTTCGGCACTGGTGGGGCTTAGAAAGTAACTCTTGTCGAAATACACAGGGTCAATTTCGCCTAGGTTCACAAAACTTTCTATTTCAATAGTTCTGTCTTTTGGTGTTTTTAGTTTGTCGAGTTCGTCGTCAGTCAGAGTGACATATTTGTCCTTTTCATACTGATATCCGCGGATAATTTCGTCTTGCGACACTTCGCCATCGCAATTCTCGCAGGTTTTGACATATTTTATTCGCTCGCCGGTTTTTTTGTGGAGGGTATTGAAAGAAATATCGTTCTCCTTTATACAAGCGTGCAGAGTCACGGGAACAAAAACTAGACCAAAAGATATTGCGGTTTTGTATGAATGCGCCATTTTTTACCTCGATTATTATTTAAATTTGATTTATTTTAACTCTTGATTTATGACGAAGAAATTTTTCCATGGGTCGTGTTTTGGTTCTTTCTTTGGGAAGTTTTCCACACAAAATTCGTCTGGGGCGAAGCGATTAAGGTCGCGAAAACTAATGGGCATTGAGATTACTGCACTCTCTTTTGCGCGGACGGAATATGGTGCAACGAACGTAGACGATTTGGTGTTACGAACCCAGTCGATAAATATTTTGCCCTTGCGCGCTGACTTTCGAATATTGCTTGTATAGCGGTCGCTCCACTTGCTTTCCATAAGCACAGCAACATTTTTAGAAAATTCGGTGAGAGTTTGCCACGATGTGTTGTTTGAAAGTGGCACTAGAACGTGATATCCTTTACCCCCACTGGTTTTTAGAAAACTTTTTAGACCCAATTTATCTAGAATCTTTTTTAAATCCTTAACTCCCCTTCGAAGTTGCGGTAGTTCGACGCCCTCATCTGGGTCGAGGTCAAACGCCATAATGTCGGGTCGGTCGAGGTTATCCACTTTTGTGCCCCAAATGTGGAATTCAATTGTGTTTAGTTGCACGAGATGAAGGAGTCCGTGAGTGTTTTTGACATAAAAGTATTGCGATTTTTTACCATTGTGAGATTTTAACTCACCGACATTTTCGCCCATTGATTTATTGTAATTTCGCTCAAAAAAACATTCGCGGACATTTTGCGGACACCGTTTTAGGCTAACAGGTCTTTGCTCTAAATATTTCATAATTTTATTAGAAACTGTCGTGTAATAGTCAAACAAATCTTGCTTTGTAGTTTTGCCAAAAAGCACTTTTTCTGGATGCGTCAGTTTAATATTTTCAAAGTTTTGTTTTTGTTGTTTTTCTTTGTTTTGTGTTGTTTTTTTTGGCGTTTCAAGAACAATTTCGTTTAGATTTTTGTCGTCACGGAGTCCTTTAAAAC
>CAYJEF010000154.1:0-1700 GCA_964369125.1 uncultured Christensenella sp. | reverse complement strand
TTCCTCAGGTATATTTTTTTGCAAAATTTTGGGGTATTGGAGCATTATTTTTCCGCGGAGTCGTGTTTGTTTAGCATATTTTTGGTCTCGGATTTTACCATTTCGGCGCCCTTTTTAACCGCGTCACGTGCGGGTTTGCACATTGTAACAAGGGTTGCGCCCGCCACCATACCAAGAATCATTCCTAGAAGTACATCTGCTTTCATTTTATTCTCCTTTTATGTTTTCGAAACTAGTATTTGCGTTTATTGTCATTTTTTTCGTTACAAAATTTGTAAACTGGGCAAAATTTCGTTTGATTATTTCACCATTTTTCTATATAATAAAAATTACATACGAAAATAATATAATTTTGAAGAGTTAAGGGGTAAATATGATTGAAAATTATGATGAAATAATGATGAATTTCGAGGACGAAATGGAGAAGAAAATCCACAGACTCAAATATGAATTCACCATTGTTCGTGCCGGCAGAGTAAGCAGTAAAATGCTCGACAAAATCTCCGCGAACTACTATGGAACAATGACGCCAATAAGCCAAATGGCAAACATTTCCGTGCCAGAAGCCAGAATGATAGTCATTTCACCATGGGACATTTCCGCAGTTAAAGAAATAAACAAGGCGATTTTGGGCAGTGACCTCGGCGTCACCCCAACCGACGACGGAAGGATTATCCGCCTTGTGTTTCCATCAGTCACCGAAGAGAAACGCAAGGAGATTGTGAAGGACGTAAAAAAAATGGCAGAGGAAAAGCGAATAAGCGTCCGCACCGAGCGCAAGGAAATTTTGGAGCGTTTTAAAGTTTACGAAAAAGAAAAGAAGATGAGCGAAGATGAATGCAAGAGTGCGTGTGACCACGTGCAAAAAATTGTGGACAAGTACAACGGAATAATAGACAAAATCACCGAAGAAAAGGAAAGGGAAGTGATGGAAGTCTAACTTCCACCAAAGGTTTTTTATGAAAGATAAACAAGAGATTGACCTTTCGCGCATACCCGATCATATCGCCTTTATTATGGACGGCAACGGCAGATGGGCAAAACAAAGGGGTATGCCACGTTCGTATGGGCACAAGATAGGCGCAAACGCACTGATGAGAGTCGTCCGTCGAGCCAACGAACTGGGGATAAAAGTGGCGTCATTCTATGCGTTTTCCACCGAAAATTGGAACAGACCCAAAGATGAAGTGGACGAGATTTTTAGACTTGCCGTAACATATTTAAAACGCAAGCAAAATTCGTTTATTAAAAACAATTTGCGCCTGAAAGTCATTGGCGACATCAGTAAACTCCCGCACGACCTCTTTGAATGTATCAAGGAACTTGTCAACAAAACTAAGGAAAACGCGGGTATGGTCGTCAATATCGCGTTAAATTATGGCGGACGAAACGAAATAATAAACGCCGTTAATGCGATAATAAAATCTGGACAAAAAGAGGTGGACGAAGCCACTTTTGCGTCTTATCTAAACACCGCCGATATAAAAGACCCTGATTTCGTAATTAGAACCAGCGGGGAACAGAGGCTCAGCAATTTTATGATGTATCAATGCGCGTATAGCGAACTATATTTTCCAAAAAACCACTGGCCAAGTTTTAATGCGCGGGAACTCGACAAAGCAATTGTGGAATTTCAAAAACGCGATCGTCGCTTTGGTGCTATAAAAAAATAATTGCACAGAACATAGAAATATTTTAGG
>CAYJEF010000153.1:0-1721 GCA_964369125.1 uncultured Christensenella sp. | reverse complement strand
TTTTATAAGTGTCAGTTTCTTTTACTTTGCCAACTTTGCTTAGTTCATTTTTAATTCTGTCAATTTGTTTAGCATTTTGCTGTGGATTTTTTTCTTCTTTCGCGAGTTGTTTTTCTAACCTTTCCTCTCGACTGTCCGCCGTGCGTGCTTTTGCATAGTCCATACCCGCTTCCCCAAGACCTCTTTCCGCGCCAGTAAGTCCTTTAATCGCACCATATCCGCCTTTTACACCTTTTGCCGCTGCCGCAGTGCCCTTAACCGCTAGCGCCGCTGCACCACCAACCACACCCGTCACCCCGCGCGTAACTGTCTTCATTGTGTTCATGCCATTTTTTAGTGTGCTGTCAGATTTACTCACTAAATCGTCTACCCCCAGCATACTAGTAAACATTGAATTGGCGGTTTTCAGCAAATTTAGCGACACCAAAAGAACAACCACTTGGAACATCATATTAAACAGTCTAAACACCAAAGGTCCCAGCAGTTTTTGGACGCTAGCCATAAGTCCAATCCCCCCCTCACCAGAGAAAGGAACAATATTTGTGAATATTTCATGAATCATAAAAAACAAATTGTAAACAAACACTGGACCGATAACCGATAATAGGCGCTTCATAAATTCAGTTCGCACCGTCTTCTCGGCTTTCCCGCCGTCGAGAGGTGCCACTGCCGTCATAATAGGCGCGAACAAAAATAAAAGTAGCATTTCGAGTATTCTTTTCACAAGGAGCAATGTCACCCCCAGCATACTCCAGGCAATAACAGCCCCCGATCCAATGCCCAAAATAAAATTAAAACTCGAGAAGTCATAAAAATAGTTCACGGTCACTGGGTTTAAATAATTTAGCCCGTTGTTTTTTAAATCTGGATAGCCCGAAACCGCATGCCAGTCGGCATATTTATTTTCGTTAACTCTATTATTTCTTGTAGTGTTAGTAAATTGCGCAAAAACAATCGCGTCTGAATAATGATTCTTATCATCTTCGTCAGGATCGCCAGTTAATGCTTTAGCCTCGTTGTTTAAATTAGCAAAATATAAATCGATCGCCTCCGCCACCTGTTCATTCGTCATATTCTTAAACGGGCTTTCAACATCGTTTAAAATCCAATCTTGTCCGGTTAAATACGTTGCAAACTGTGTGTCAATTCGCGCCCTATTGGCATCAGCCGCCCCTATTTGAAAGCATTTGTATGCAATTGTAGAGGAATCACGTTTTAAACTCTTGTATATAACGCGCACGAGTCCTCCTGTGGCATAAACGCCGACAATAAACATAATTGGTATAATCAAAAAATTCGCAAACGACATAAGAGCGCGCGAAATTATGGGCGATTTTGATTTTGATTGCATTGCAAACTCTGCTTTGATAACGGCAACAATTGTGAATACAACCAAGAGAACAAGGCACACTCCAACAATGGTCCAAAAGGCAGTTTGAACACCTTCTTGCTTAACTAGCCCCAAAATCAATTCATCGTTTGGATCCCCGTTATCTTTATATCCGCCGTACGAGAAATCTCCTATTTTAATTGCTTCAATTCCTGCCATCATATTAAACAGCAACTGGGCAAAAATAATTAGATACGAGACCGCGATAAAAATGGTATAAAAAATTCTGCCAAAGACAAGAAATGTTAGGTTTTGCGTGAGGGTTTCTGTAAATCCGGAAAAAAGCCCACCCAGCAACTGACTAAATTGAAAACCCATAGTATATTTATCC
>CAYJEF010000152.1:0-1744 GCA_964369125.1 uncultured Christensenella sp. | reverse complement strand
CGCTAGAACAGCGATATATCTCGCGAAAGAAACTAATTCAAACCTGATTATCAAAACAAAAAACCTTTTTGATAATGCTAATTTTGACGAAGATTGTCCCTATCGCAAAGCGATTGCCAAACTTATAAAGGCTTCAAACATAAAATTCTTGTTCGATATCCACGGCCTCGCCAAAACTCGCGATTGCGACATCAATCTCGGGATAAATTATGGCGAAAATATAAAGCCAAACAAACCACTCTTTGACAAAATTGTCCAAACTCTTGAAAATGCAGGGTTCAAGATAAGTATTGACCAGCCATTTTCGGGTTCATATAAAACAATCAGCGGAACATTTGCCCGAGAATTTGGTCTTTTCACAGTCCAAATTGAGATAAATTGTGGGATCACAAACTATGAAACAAATTTCGCTCGCCTCAAAAAACTTCTTAATGCACTCGCGGAGTGTATAAATCTTTGCAAATTCTCATAAAAACATTGACTTTTATTTCAAAATATATATAATGATAACTACTATGTTGTTGAATCTGACGAAAGCAAAGAACGAGGAAGGTAGGACTCAATCGCTCGACGTGAGTTTTCCGCTTGACGGCGACTTGCTTCGTGATAGAGGTTGCGTGGCACTCTCGCCAGTTTCACTCAAAGGTAGTTTCGAGTACCAAAACGAAGAACTACATCTGACGGCAACGGCATCGGTGAAATTACAGTGTATTTGCGACAGTTGTGCGGAGAATTTTGAGAAAACCTTCACATTTCCTGTAAGAGAAAAATTCGTCGAGGACTATAACATCAAGGGCGACGAAGATTATGTCATAAACCACTACGCAATTGAACTTGACACAGTAGTAACCGACAATTTCCTCGAACATTTCCCCACAAAAATCAAATGTAGCACAGATTGCAAAGGGCTTTGCTCGGTGTGCGGAAAGAACAAAAATTTCCAAACTTGCAACTGTGAAGAGATTGCAAAACAGCAAGAACAACTAGAAAACAAACTAAATAAAATAAAAATAGGAGATAGATAAAATGGCAGTTCCAAAAAGAAAAGTAAGCAAGGCACGAAGAGACAAGAGATGTGCAAACTGGAAAGCGCAAGTCCCAACTTTGGTGGAATGTCCACATTGCAAAACTATGATCCCACCACACACCGTTTGCAAAGAATGTGGCTACTACGACGGCAAAGAAGTGATTGCTAAAAAGACAAAGAAAGATAAAGAGGAAAAATAATCTCCTTGTGTTTTTTCATATTTTAAGAGTTTTAAAAGGAGAAAATAATTTCTTCTTTTTTCAATTTTAATAAAGGTCAAAGAAAGGAACTCATATGACAAATGAAAAATTCACCGCAAAAGATTTCTTAAATATTCTAAGCAAACTCGACAGGACAAAAAGCGAAATTGTGCAGGACTATCTTATAAAATTTGCACAAAGTCGCCTGCTTAATTTCGTCACGGACGAGCAAAGAAATGTCATTATATACAAGTCCACTTCCGCAAATCCACCTATTGCCATTGCCACTCAAATGGACTATGTGGCGGATAATTTTGACAATAAAATCCCCACCATTTCTGGCGGGTCTTTGTCATTTTGGAAGAATAAATATATTTTTAGTCGCACCAACTTTGGAGCAACTAACCTTGCAAATATGGCTGTGTTGCTGGAACTTCTTGACAGCGAAATTGAGATGAATATTGAGGCAGTTTTCTTGTCTCAAGCCAGCACTATGCAGGGAGCAAAAGATCTAAAC
>CAYJEF010000151.1:0-1746 GCA_964369125.1 uncultured Christensenella sp. | reverse complement strand
CTATAATGTAAAATAAAATGAGAATAAATATGATAAAAATAGATAATATAATTTTAAAACCCAATTTTAAAGAGCAAGATATAATAAAAGAAATTGCAAATAAGTTGCAGATATCCACAAAGTATGTAGAAAATGTGGAAATAATTAAGTCCTCCATTGATGCCAGAAAAAAGCCAAATGTAAAGGTTGTTCTTTGTGTTGCAGTAACTCTAAAAAAAGAAATTGAAAACAAATATAGTAACTTAAAATACACCTTAGACACTTCAATTTTAAGTTATGAAAAAAAGCAAGTAGACAAAAGACCAATAGTCGTTGGCTTTGGTCCATCAGGAATGTTTTGTGCACTTTCTCTTGCTAGAATGGGGCTTAATCCAATTGTCATTGAGCAAGGAAAATGTGTGGAAGAAAGAAGTAAAGATGTTGAAGAATTTTGGAACAACAGAGTTTTAAATAAATATTCAAATGTCCAGTTTGGCGAGGGCGGAGCGGGCACTTTCAGTGACGGCAAATTAAACACGAATTTGAACAATGCATATTGCAAAAAAGTGACAAACGAGTTTTATCATTTCGGCGCGCCAAAAGAAATTTTATTTTCAGCAAAGCCACACATAGGAAGTGATAAACTTCAAAATATTGTCCGAAACATTAGAAATGAAATCATTTTCCTTGGTGGCGAAATTTTGTTTTCTCATCAATTTTGTGACCTAAAAATTAAAAATAATGTTAAGTTGCTTTCTGTAAAAGACATCAAAACAAATTCAATAAAAACTTTTGAAACTAAGGCTCTTTTCTTAGCACTTGGTCATAGTGCCAGAGAAACATTTCAGTTACTCTACGATTTTGGATTTGAAATCCATCAAAAACCTTTTGCAATGGGTGTAAGAATAGAGCAAAAACAGGAAGATGTAAACATAAGTCAATATGGCGAAAACTATGATAAATCACTGCCACCTGCTGACTATAAACTTGTGACGCATCTCAAAAACGGCAGAAGTGTATTCACTTTTTGTATGTGCCCAGGGGGACAAGTTGTCGCCAGCAGTTCACGTGAAGGCGAAATTGTCACAAACGGAATGAGCAATTTCAAACGAGATAAAGAAAACGCAAATAGCGCAGTCCTCGTCAATGTTGTCCCCGAAGATTACGAAAGTTCGCACCCACTTGCGGGCATACATTTTCAAGAAAAATATGAAAAATTATGCTTTAAACTTGGTGGTAAAAACTATAACGCCCCAGCCCAAACAGTCGGCAGTTTTCTTGGCAAAAAACAAGAAATCAAATGCGTTAACTCCTCATATCTTCCAGGAGTAATTTTTGCAGAATTAAAAAACTGCCTGCCAGATTTCGTGACAGAGAGTTTAAAACTAGGTCTAGTGGAACTCAACAAAAAAATGCAAAACTTTGCCAAAAATGAGAATCTTTTAATTGCCATCGAAAGCCGAAGCAGTTGCCCCCTAACAATCCTAAGAGACGACAACTTTGAGTCAAACTTCAAAGGAATTTATCCAATAGGCGAAGGTGCAGGTTATGCAGGTGGCATTATGTCCAGTGCCATAGACGGCATCAAAGCCAGCGAAATGTATTTTTCCACATTGTAAAAACAAACAAATTTCACACCCAAAAAATAACAAAATTTCTTCAGGATAGTAATGGGAATTTTGAAAGTCCAACAAAACAACAATTACTTGAAGTAATTGACCAAATGGAAAGAAACAAGAAAAACAAGGCTTTGGCTGAATATAAAAT
>CAYJEF010000150.1:0-1763 GCA_964369125.1 uncultured Christensenella sp. | reverse complement strand
AAGCCTCAAAGACCCCCAAAAAAGCAAAAGTTGCAAAAGTTAAGGCAAATATCTTGACAGGTCGCAGAAAGGACGCCGTCGCCAGAGTTCGTTTAGTTCCAGGCACAGGCAAAATAACCATTAACGATCGCGATATAGAAGAATATTTACACCTTGACACCCTAAAACTCATCGTCCGTCAACCACTCAAACTTACAAGCACCGAGGGTAAATATGACGTTATCGTCAATGTTTACGGCGGTGGATACACAGGGCAAACGGGCGCCATTAGACATGGCATCGCGCGGGCACTTGTGAAAGAAAACGAAAACTATAAAAAAGAACTGAAAAAAGCAGGATTTTTGTCCAGAGATTCAAGAATGAAAGAACGTAAAAAATATGGACTGCACAAAGCGCGTAAAGCCCCACAATTCTCAAAGAGATAATGAGAAAATTTTAAAAGAGCATACTTTACTATGCTCTTTTTTTATGCTTATAAAAAAAATAGCATTATAGTTTTATTTGTGATAAAATATTTGTGAAAAAAAGGAAAATTATGAAAAAAATAACTCAAAAAAAATGGAACAAAGAACAATGGAAAGCGGTTACTGTAGATGAACTAGGGGAATTACCAACAGTTATTACAAATGAATGGATTGATGATATCTTAAAAACTGACAAACGGGATACTTTTTTGTATTGGGGATTTTGCTATCTAGATATATCAAAAAATGATTTAAGCACTTTAGATACAAAACACCTTGAATTACTTACATATTCTTCAAGCACAATCTTCCCACCAAGGGATAAATTACCAAAAGGATTTGACCCAAAGTCTATGTTAAAGCGTGGTCAAGACCCAATGCTTGGAATAAGGGAACTACATAAAAAAGGCATTGACGGGCGGGGGATAACTGTTGCGACTATTGATCACGGCTTTCAAGGTCAAAATGACATTGAATTTAAGGGCTCAAACATAAAAAAAGTCAGTTTATTTGAAGGCGTTAAAGGTCATTTTCACGCAGACGCAATTTTGTCTAACCTTTGCGGACAGACTATTGGGGTGGCACCAAAAGTTAAAGTAATTCATTATAACACTGCAGATTTTGGAGAGGATTTTACCACTCATCGACTTTTGGCATTGCAAGATATATTAAAGCGCATTAAAAATGGCGAGGAAATTCGCGCGGTTAATCTTAGCGGTCCGCTCGGTTATTATGAAGACAACTCTAAAACTGCGGAGCAATTTAACGATGTAATAGAGAAATTAAGAAAACATAAATGCGAAGTCGTCGATTCAGAAAGATTCTCAAAAGATTTTAGTTGTTGTGGGTTAAAATTTGACGGCAGTCTCGTAATGGCTTGTTGGCTAACAGAAAAGGACAAAGAGTGGTACTCTTCACGCGTGAGTTTTGTTTCTAGTGGCAAAGATATTCCAGAATTTACAAGTGACAGCGGATATAAATATGAAAACGAAGATTGCTACAGTTGGTCGATTCCGCAAGCAGTTGGCATGTACTCATTGATACTTCAACAAAACCCAAATTTGAATTGGGAGGATTATGCTAAAATTGCTTTCAAAACTTCAAAACTCTTAGAAAATGGCGTAAGACTAGCACAGCCACAAAAAATCTTTGAAATGCTAAACATCGAAACAAAATCGTTGTGTTAACTCAAGTTTATATATGCTGTGTGATTGTTTAATATTGTTTTTTGTGTAATAAAAATTCTTTAAAATTTAGTGATTTTTTTGTTGTCATTTTGCACAAATAAATCTATAATAT
>CAYJEF010000149.1:0-1796 GCA_964369125.1 uncultured Christensenella sp. | reverse complement strand
TCCCTTCTATTATGAAGTTTTTTAAGCAAAATTATGCTGGAAAAGTGGATATGGCGAAAGTTGCAGAGGTGCTTAAAAAAATATAAAAGGAAGACAAATGCTACAAGTTATTGATGTTACACTTACTTTTGGCAGCAGAAAACTGTTCAGCGAAGTAAACTTAAAATTTACAGACGGCAATTGCTATGGTGTGATTGGCGCAAATGGCGCGGGTAAATCCACTTTTTTAAAATTGCTTTCAAATGAGATTGAACCCACAAAAGGCGATATTGTGACTGGCAAAAAGGAGCGAATTTCCGTTTTGCAACAAAATCAAAACGCCTATGACAACGAGACAGTTCTTCGCACCGTTCTCCTTGGGCACAAGCGCCTTATGCAAATTTGGAAACAAAAAGACGCACTCTATGAGAAGAGTGATTTTACCGACGCGGACGGCATCTTGGCGGGTGAACTTGAGCAAGAATTTGCCGACCTTGGCGGTTGGGAAGCGGAAGGCAACGCGCAGACACTTCTTAGTGAAATAGGCATTGACGGCAAATATTTTGATACTCTTATGGGCGAATTGGACAGCAAACTCAAGGTAAAAGTGCTTCTCGCTCAAGCATTGTTTGGCAACCCTGACATACTTCTTCTTGACGAACCAACCAACAACCTCGACCTTTCTACCATTGCATGGCTGGAAAACTTCCTACTTAACTATGAAAAAACTGTGATAACCGTGTCGCACAACAGACATTTTTTAAACAAAGTTTGCACACACATTTGCGATGTGGATTTTGGCAAAATTTCCATCTATGTTGGCAATTACGACTTTTGGTATGAGACAAGTCAACTTATCCTAAAACAGCAAAAAGAGGCAAACAAAAAAGCCGAGACTCGCGCAAAGGAACTGCAAGATTTCATCGCACGGTTTGCCGCAAACGCCAGCAAAAGCAGGCAGGCAACCAGCAGAAAAAAGGAACTTGAAAAACTGACTATCGAGGACATAAAACCATCGTCTAGGAAATATCCATACATTGCGTTTAGTTTTGATAGACAAATAGGCAACGATGTTTTAGTTGTTGAAAATCTCACCAAACAAGGTCACTTCAAAAACGTTTCGTTTTTCATAAACAAAGACGAAAAAGTCGCGTTTTTCTCAAACAATCCAAACAATATCTCGGCGCTTTTCGACATTCTCTCGGGCGTGGACAAAGACTATACCGGCAAAGTCAAATGGGGCAAAACAATAATTTCGTCATATCTTCCAAAAGAATATAATGATATGTTTGATACCAACCTTTCACTCACCGACTGGCTGGGGCAATTTTCAAAAGAAAAGGACATTACTTTCCTTCGCAGTTGGCTGGGGCGAATGTTATTTTCGGGCGAAGAAGCCTTAAAACCCGCCAGCGTAATTAGTGGTGGCGAAAAGGTCAGGTGTATGCTCTCGAAAATTATGCTAGAGCAAGGCAACTTCCTTATCCTAGATGAACCCACCAATCATCTCGACCTCGAAAGCATAACGGCGCTTAATAACGGAATGAAAAACTTCCGCGGTGTCCTTTTGTTTGCAACAAGCGACCAAGAACTCGCCCAAACTGTGGCAAATAGAGTAATTGAAATTGACGACACAAAAGTTTACGATAAATATCTTTCGTATGAAGAATATTTAAAAGAAATTAAGAAAATAAAATAAAAATCCACTTCAAAAAATTAGTGAGTATTTATCTATTATGGTTTTACATAAAACCATAATTTTTTATACCTTTCACAGAGCCCCCAAAAAAAGCACCCTATCAAAAATGGAGCAAAAA
>CAYJEF010000148.1:0-1853 GCA_964369125.1 uncultured Christensenella sp. | reverse complement strand
TGTCGAAATCGCCACCACGCGCCCCGAACTTTTATATGGTGTCGTGTGTGTTTTCGTTAATCCAAAGGACAAGCGTTATAAAGATTTGATGGGAAAAAACATCACTGTTCCGCTCTACAATTTCGAAGTCCCCGTTCTCACGGATACCAAGGTCGATATCGACAAAGGAACGGGCGCTGTTATGTGTGCCACTTTTGGCGACACAACCGACGTGGAATGGTTCGAGAACTACAAACTACCATACAAAAAAGTCATTTTGACAAACGGGCATATAGCCGAAGATGTGCCGTTTATTGCAAACCTAAAAACTCTTGACGCACGTCGTGAAATCCTAAAACTTCTTAGAGAACAAAATCTGCTTCTTAGAGAAGAAAAAATCCGACACACTGTCTCTACACACGAAAGATGCGGAACGGAAGTGGAGATAATCCCTTCGCGTCAGTGGTATATAAGCGTCTGCAAACATAAGGACAAACTCCTGGAACTTGGCGATAAAATAAAATGGAACCCCGATTATATGCACTCGCGTTACGTCACTTGGGTCGACAATTTAAAGTGGGATTGGTGCATTTCGCGCCAGCGCTATTTTGGAGTGCCTTTTCCAGTTTATTATTGCGCAAAATGTGGCAAAGTCCACTTCGCGCGGGAGGAAGATCTGCCAGTAAATCCGCTTGAAACGCCATATATAGGCACCTGCGAATGTGGCTCTAAGGAATTTTTGCCCGAAAGTGCTGTGCTTGATACATGGGCAACTTCGTCGATTACGCCATCAATCAATAGGCAAATTGCCAGCAAGTTTAGCGTGGAAAATCACGATATAACGCCAATGTCACTGCGTGTTCAAGCGCATGAAATTATAAGGACTTGGGCGTTTTACACTATTGTCCGCAGTATGTATCAAAGAAACGACATACCTTGGAAAGAGATGATGATTTCGGGCATTGTGCTAGCCAAACCCGGCGAAAAGATTAGTAAGTCAAAAGGAAACGCCGTTGTGTCGCCTCAGGAACTCATATCTCGCTGTACTGCGGATTACATTCGTTATGGAACGGCAAATGTCAAACTCGGCACAGACACATTCTTTGACGAGCAAGACATTGTCGACGTCTCCAAGAGATTTATAACAAAATTGTGGAATTCCTGCAAGTTTGTGCTTTCACACCTGACTGATTTCGACCCAAAAAACACGCCAAAAATTGTTCTTTCTGCAGACAAATGGATAATAGAAAAGACAAAGGACGCAGTTTTGCAGGCAAAAAAATATCTTGACGAATATGAAATTGGGCTTGCCAGAAAAGCGGTCGATGATCTGTTTTGGAGTGATTTTTGTGACAACTACATAGAGATTGTAAAAGACCGCCTCTACAAACCAGAACTCCATGGAGAGGAAGAGAGAAAATCCGCCCAATATGCAATCTTCTACGCTATGATAAACATTCTAAAAATGTATGCCATCTACGTCCCACACCTTACGGAATATATCTATCAAAAAGGATTTAAAGAGTTTGTTGGCATTGAGTCTATTCACCAAATGCAGTGGGAAAACCCACAAAATGTTGATGACATTGTTTTGAAGTTTGGAACAGAATTAACGAGTGCCGTGTTTGGGGCACGAAAATATAAGACCGAAAATGGGCTGTCTATGCGAACCGAAATGGAAAGTATTGACGTAAAAATTAAAAAGGACACCGAGGAAATGTTTAAATCTGCCGAAAAAGACTTGCTTGCTTGCACCTGCGCAAAGAAAATAAATTATATAAAAGTGTAATTTTTTAAAAACCAACAAAATATAATCGTCAGTAAAATAAAGATAAATAAAAACAACTCTCTTCCCAGTAGAGTTGATTTTATAC
>CAYJEF010000147.1:0-1860 GCA_964369125.1 uncultured Christensenella sp. | reverse complement strand
GCCTTGAAGTCAGTGAACTTTAACGAAAAAATGAGCATTTTAAAAAAACCCCCATTATTTTTAAATATTTTTTTACTCAATGGTCAATGTCTTTATCGTAGAAGAAAAATATCCCAAGTGTGTTTTGACCGCAGTGGCAGTTTATAACACTGCCTGCCTGAGTGGTGATAATCTCGCGGAATTTACCGTATTTGGCGAGCGCATTTTTGGCGCAATTTAGCATTTCGGGTGTGGCAGTGGAATAGGTGATAATACAACGAGAAAAGTCGATATTGTTATACATTCCTATGGTTTCGGCGATATATTTTTCGATGCACGCGGGCATATTGCCGACATATTTTCGCGTGACTTTGTTCTTGCCGTTCACCACTTCGATGCAAGGTTTAATTCGCATAAGGTTTGCGCCAAGCATACTAATCATACTGCAACGTCCGCCTTTGTGTAAAAATTTCAAATTTTCGATAACAAACGAAGATTGCAGATAGTGTGCGCGTTTTCGCACTCGTTTCGCGATTTCTTCCGCGGTAAAATTTCCCGATTTTGCCAGTTCGCTGGCGTAAATGGCGAGCATACCCGACCCCGACGATAGCGTGCGGGTATCCACAATATGAACGTGCGGATTGTCCTTTGCCGCAATGCAGGCGTAACCGTAGCCACTGCTAAGTTCCGCGCCAATGCCAATATGTATAACCTCATAACCTTCATTCGTGTATTTTTCGAAAAATTCCCGTAAATCCTCGGGGCTTTTGGCAGCAGTTGTGGGGAGTTTGCCCGTTTTTTTCACATAGTCGTAAATATCCGCGGGCGCTATATTCACGCCGTCAAGGAACGTCTCGTCGCCGAGCGTCACCACGAATGGCGTGACGGCAATGTCATATTTGTCGTATAGTTCTTTCGTCAAATCAAGAGTGCTGTCACCGGTGATTTGGATTTTCATATTGTAACCTCATAAATCAAATTTACACCATTCCATTTTAACAATATAGAAACTTTTGTCAATTTATTGCTGATAAAATATTTTTGTGTTAAAATGTGCCCTGATATGAATATAGAACCAAAATCGCAGATAGAACGCGAGATATTTAGCAAAATCGCGCCGGAAAATTCACTGCACTTAGGGCACAGACAAAGGCTTCGCAAGCAATTTTCTGCGGTGGAATTTGCGGATATGCCAGAGCATAAAATCCTTGAATATATGCTTACTTTTGTGCAACCATACCGCGACGTCAATCCGCTCGCACATGCTTTAATCGCGGAATTTGGCTCGCTTTCAAACGTCCTTGACGCCAGCATTGAAAACCTCCTTAAAGTGAAAGGCGTGGGCGAAGTGACGGCAAGTTTTCTAAATTTTCAGGCGCAATTGCCACAAATATATAAACTGTCAAAATCTCACAACAAAGCGCGAATAATTACTCCCGTGCAAGTGGTGGAATATCTTGCCTCGGTGGTGGATTTCACGCCGACCGAGAAGTTTTATATCATTTGCCTAAACGCCAAAGGCGAGGTAATGTGCTTTAAATCCCTTGGCGCTGGGAGCGTGAATAAACTGTATGTGAACAACCGCGAACTCGTGCAACAAGTGTTGAAATATCCAACGCACACCGCCGTAATTTGTCACACGCACCCGCACGGAATGCCCGAACCCTCAAGCGACGACCTTGCCTTTACAAAAGAGATTTTTGCACTCCTTCGCAACCTTGGAATTCGCCTTTGCGACCACGTCATTTTGTCGCCCGACGGGCATTTTAGTTTCTTTCAAAACAAACTTCTAGGCGCAGAGAGCGACCAAACGGAGTTTGCCAGTTTGAAAATGAGTTTGGGTGATTCTGGGTTTAAATATTTCGAAGAAAAGAAATAAAA
>CAYJEF010000146.1:0-1888 GCA_964369125.1 uncultured Christensenella sp. | reverse complement strand
AATAAGGAGAGAATAATATGAAAGAAGAAAAAGTAAAAGAAGACAAAAAGGTGAAGGTGAAGAACCCAATCGACTGCCTGTTTGACGAGAATGACACGAGCGCAATCTCGCTTTACAACGAAAAAGGCGAGGAAGTGAAATTTGAACAAATTGCAATCATTCCGATGGACGAAAAAATTTACGCGATTTTAAAACCACTAGAGAAAATGGAATTTATCGGAGACGACGAAGCACTCGTTTTCGAGATTGTAGAGGACGAAGAGGACAAAGAGGAATATCTTAGCCTTGTTTCAGACATCGACACAATAGACAAGACGTTTGCGGAATATAACAGACTTATGGACGAAGAAGACGCAAAGCAAAAAATTAGCAAAAATAAAGAGGGCAAAAAATAAATGGATTTGGAAAATCTTTCAACTGAAGAAGATATTAGAAAGGACAAAGTGCGAAAGCTGAAAGAGCAAAATATTGTGGTCTATAAAGAGAAATTCGAGCGTACGCACACGCTTGAAATCGCAAAAAATCTTCCTGACGGCGAAAAAGTGAGAGTTTGCGGACGCATAACTTTCAGGCGTGTTATGGGCAAACTTAGTTTCCTTGCAATCGAGGATTTAAACGCACGTTTGCAGGTTAGTGTCGGTAGAAATGAGATTGACGAAGAAAAATATAATTTTTTCAAAACAATGATAGATGTTGGCGATTTCATTGGTGTGGAGGGTGAACTTTACACAACCCACACTGGCGAAAAAACCGTTAGAACAGCCAGTTTTGAACTGCTGTCAAAGGCTATTTTGCCCTTACCAGAGAAATTTCACGGGCTTACTAATTTGGAGCAACGATACAGGGAGCGCTCTGTGGACCTTGTCAGCAACGAGGAGACAAAAAAGGTTTTTTTGGCGCGCAGTAAATTTTTGACCTTTTTGCGAAAATTTTTGAGTGAAAACGGCTTTATGGAAGTGGAGACGCCTATTTTGCAAAGTGCCGTTTGTGGCGCCAGCGCAAAACCTTTTTTCACAAAACACAACGCACTTGATAAAATTTGCAACCTAAGAATTGCACCTGAAACATATCTTAAACAAGTAATCGCCGGCGGGTTCGACAGGGTGTTTGAAGTGGCGAAATGCTTTAGAAACGAGGGTATGGACCCAAGCCATTTGCAGGAATTTACGATGGTTGAATGGTATGCGAGTTATTGGAATTTTGAGGATAATATCAAATTTTTCACTAGGTTTATTCGCGAGGCAATTAAGAGTGTTGTTAGTGAAAATATGATCGTGAATTTCAAAGGTCACGAACTAGATTTTTCGAAGGATTTCAAAAGAATTAACTATACTGAAACTTTAAACGAAATTTTGGGATTTAACATTTTGGACTTCACTGATGTAAGCGAACTTAAGAAAAAAGTGGTGGCAACAAAACTGTTTTCGATGAAAGACTTTGAGGCTTGCAAAACGGTCGGCGGGGTTATTGATTTCATTTACAAGAGGAAGATTCGCGAAAATATCGTGGAGCCAACTGTGCTTTTTAATTATCCTGCTTTCCTTGTGCCACTTGCTAGGAGGAATGACAAAGACGAGCGCCTTATTGATATGTTCCAAGTGCTAGTGTGCGGGGACGAGATTTGCAAGGCATATTCCGAACTGGTTGACCCAATTATTCAGCGAAAGACCCTTGAGGAACAGGCGCAGGCGAGGAGTCAGGGCGACGATGAGGCGATGGAATTGGACGAAGATTTTTTACGCGCGATGGAACATGGTATGCCACCAATTTCTGGGCTAGGGTTTGGCGTGGATAGACTGCTATGTATGCTGACAAACCAAGACAGTTTGCGAGATGTCGTGCTATTCCCACTTATGAAATAGTATAAAAAACTATTAAAGACCAAAAG
>CAYJEF010000145.1:0-1896 GCA_964369125.1 uncultured Christensenella sp. | reverse complement strand
GATTAATGTATGGATACAGCCAAGCATAGTCGCTTCTATCCACGCCATAAAGCACTTTGTTCGCTGCGGTTTTGTCAAAAATTCTCTTGACGCCCGTTATCTCGTTGCCCTTTGAAGACCCCGCAAACACGGTGTAGCCCGTCGCGAAAACGATATTCGCGTCGTCGAAAGTTACTTGCTTTGCGACTCTATCAACATATGTGACCACGGCGCCCGCCTTCACGACGACAGCGCTGTTGTAAATGTCTACAACCATACCTTCCACGAAGTTTTTTACAGAGTCAAAAGTGACTGCGTCTTCTTCGTCGACGGTTGCGGTGGCGAGGAGTCCCGTGCCGTCGCCATAGACCATACGTCCAAGGTTGAAAGCGCTGGATTTAATGAGGCTCTCCATCTCGTCGTTTAGTAAATTCACGAATGCGCCAGTGTTCGAGGCGCTTGCACGAATTGCTTTGTCCGAAAGTGAGATTTTGCCATACAAATTTTTAAGGCTTGTAGAAAATTGCAAAAATTTATGAGCGCTGGCGGTTGGAAGCGTGCCTGTTTCGGCAAGTGCCGCTATGCCACCATTCAGTCCATATGGAGCAAGTTTGATGATTTCTTTGCCGAAAACATCTTTATTTGTCTGCTTTATTTGTGAAAGCAGTGCGTTAGATTTTATGTTCAGTTGTTCAGAAAGAACGTTTAGATACACACTTTTAAGTGCGTTTTGAGCAGTTGTTAATGTTACCATTTTTTTGTTTCCTTTTATTTTTTTGTCTTGTTGTTTTTACTAACAAAAAATATTTTGTGAGAAAAGTTTTTCACCATAAAATTTATTTTTTGTCAAACATATCTCGCACCAAGATTTCTGCTTGCTCCAAAGTTTTGGGTTTAGAGAAGGGGGACATCACCGGCGCGCTCCCCCTATCTGCTCCCATAAGTTTTGGGCTTTTTGGCAAGTTAATATCACTAAAATATTTTGTCAAAATTTTGTCTTTCAGGTCTTCGTTTGAGAAAATGTATTCTTGCAAAAGTTCGTCGCGGTCAATTTCCGAGAGTTTTACTTTTTCAAGTTGGGTTTTGTCATGGGGTTCTTCGGTCTCGTCTTTAATCTTTTTTTGAATGAGGGATAGCGCTTGGCATTTTTTCGTATAATCGCTTTGCAAATTGTTGTATGCAAAAAGTAGCGCCTGTGCATCTTTGAATTTCCCCAGACTTCCCGTTTTGTTGGAGCCGTCACGCCCGTCGCCTGCCACTTCCATTTCGTTTGAAATTTCGTCCGTCACGTTTGCGCCAAGTTGTTCCAAGTTTTGTTCTTCCATTTTTGTTTTCTCCTTTAAATATTTATTCCAAATAGTGTTGCGATTTTAGTTTTCACGCTGTCGTCCACTTTTCCGTCGTTGTTATTTAGCACGCCCGACGAGAGCAGTTTTAATATGTTATCTCGTTTATTTGTCAGGGTCGATTCCGTCGCGCTGTCGCTTAAAAATTGTATGTCTTCAAGCCCAAGGTCGGAATTTTTCCAATAGGACACGCTTTTATTTTCACCGTCAGTTAGTCTCAAAATTCTTGGCACCACGGCAAATTGCTTATACATTCTAAGGATAATTTTTGCGACAGCCTTAACGGACATTTCTATATCGTCCACCGTTCTATAAAGTCTCGCCGAACTTTGCTCAATAAGGAGTTCAAGTGCCGTCCCGCTTATCGAATTGGCACTCACCTCGGAGGTCAAAATATTGTTCACACCACTAATTTCGCCAAACTCGTTTAAAAGGCGTTTCTCCTCACGGTCAAAGTCGCTTGATAACGTCTCTTCCTTTAAAAATTTTGGCGGTTCAGAGCCTTGGCGATAGACAATAATTTTGCCGGGTTGCAAGCCTTCTTGCTCGATGTTGTCGGCGTCAACACTGC
>CAYJEF010000144.1:0-1898 GCA_964369125.1 uncultured Christensenella sp. | reverse complement strand
GTATGTTTCAATAAATTTTAATTATTTTCTTCCAATTCAGCGCGTTTTATTGACAGTCCAATACGCTGTTTTTGCAGATCAATATTTATGATTTTTACCTTCAAAATTTGCCCCACAGAAAGTTCCTCACTTGGGTGTTTTATATACCTGTCGCATATCTCAGAAATGTGAACTAACCCGTCTTGATGCACGCCAATATCCACAAAAGCGCCAAAGTCAATAACGTTCCTAACCGTGCCCGTCAAAGTCATTCCCACCTTCAAATCTTCAATGCTAAGAACGTCACTTTTCAGTTCTGGTTTTGGCAAATCATCACGCACGTCGCGCCCCGGTTTTGTGAGGTCCCGCACAATATCTTTAAGGGTTGGCACACCCACTCCAATCTCTTTTGCAACATTTTGTTCGCCCAATTTTTCCACCAAATTTGGCAAGTTTTGAATGGTGCCCTCTCTCACATTTTCCTCTGTAAAATTGAACATTTTCAGGAGTTTTTTCACTGCCGTGTAACTCTCTGGGTGCACTCCAGTGTTGTCAAGAATATTCTTTTCGTTTGGAATTCTTAAAAATCCCGCGCATTGCTCGAACGCTTTCGCCCCAAGTTTTGGAACAAAAAGCAGTTTCTTTCGCTCGGTAAATTTGCCGTTGTCACGCCTATAGTCCACGATATTTTTTGCAATGCTGGCGTTTAGCCCCGACACGTGTTCAAGGAGTTTATAACTCGCAGTATTCAGGTCAACGCCAACGGAGTTCACGCAATCTTCCACCACGCCGTCAAGGACCGTTGTCAGCCTCTTTTGTGGCATATCGTGCTGATATTGCCCAACGCCAATAGATTTCACGTCAATTTTAATAAGTTCCGCCAGTGGGTCTTGAAGACGGCGAGCAATACTGACGGCACTTCGTAAAGACACATCATAGTCGGGAAATTCCTCCGCGCCAAGTTTGGACGCACTATACACCGACGCCCCTGCCTCGTTCACCACCATATATTTAACATGTCGTGGCAACTTTTTAATGAGGTTACAGGCGAAAATCTCCGTCTCTTTGCTGGCAGTGCCGTTGCCTATCGAGATAGCGTCCACTTTGTTCTTCAAAATTATACCAGAAAGAACCTCCTCCGAGCGCTCAATTTGGTTATGCGGAGGCGTTGGATAAATTACAGTCTTGTCCACAACGTTGCCGTTTTGGTCGATGACCGCCACCTTGCAACCCGTGCGATATGCGGGGTCCAGCCCCAAAATCACTTTATCTTTTAGCGGTGGTTGCATAAGAAGTGGCTTCAAATTTACTTCAAACATCTTAATTGCCTGCTCGCTCGCCGTGTCCGTTAGCGTGGAACGCAGTTCGCGAATAAGAGACGGCAAAATAAGTCTGTCAAAAGCGTCCGCAATCGCGTCCATAATAAACTTCGCGTAACTCCCACCACTTTTAATTACCTCGTCGCAAATAATTTCTAGGCACTTTTCGTTATTCGTCTCGATGTCGACTTTCAGGCAATCGTCTTTCTCGCCACGATTTATGGCAAGAATTCTATGGCTTGGAATCTTATTTACAGGCTCTTTATAATTCTCATACATTTGATAGACGAGATATTTTTCGCCCTGTTTTAATGTCGTCACAATCTGCGCCGAATTCATAATAAACGAGCGCAAACGTTTTCGAACATTGTCGTCGTCACTTATTCTCTCCGCAATAATGTCACTTGCGCCCGAAAGCGCCTTGACTGTGTCCTCCACGCCTTTCTCGGAATTCACATATTGAAGAGCCAAGTCCTCCAAACTCCCCGCTTCTTTTTGCAAATAAATCACGTCAGCGAGTGGTTTTAGTCCCCTCCCCTCCGCTATTGTTGCGCGCGTTTGGCGTTTTGGGCGGAAAGGACGGTATATATCATCCAGTTC
>CAYJEF010000143.1:0-1915 GCA_964369125.1 uncultured Christensenella sp. | reverse complement strand
GAAAAAGGGTTCGCTTCTAGGTCAACTTAACAAAACAAAAACTGCTATGGGCGCGAGACTTCTCGAAAAATGGATTTTGCAACCCCTGCAGTCGCCAAAAGAAATTAACGCCAGTCTCGACTGCGTGGAGGAACTATACCAAAATCAAATGCTCCTCAGTGAAATTTTGGGGACACTTTCTTCAATAAACGACATCGCGCGTGTATGCTCCAAGATTTCCTTTGGCACCATTTTGCCCCGCGACTGCGTTTCGCTTCGAAACTCTCTCCTTAGCGTCATTGACCTCGCGAACCTAACAAAAAACTTACAGTCGCAAAATTTTCAAAATTTATTTAGTAATGTAGACCTTATTAAAAATATCACCGAACTTTTATCTAGCGCGTTCGTTGACGCTCCGCCAGCAATTATTTCGGGCGGAGGATTCATAAAAGAAAGTTTTAATCAAGAACTTTATTCATTAAAACATGCCTCCACCGAAGCCAAGAAATTTCTCGCGGAATATGAGCAAAAGGAACGCGAATTGTCGGGGATAAAGAACCTGCGCATCGGTTACAGCCGTGTGTTTGGCTATTTTATCGAAGTGAATAAATCGCAAGACGAACTCGTGCCATACTACTACCAGCGCAAGCAAACGATTTCCAACCACGAGAGGTTCACCACCGACCAACTAAAAGAAATCGAGAATAAACTCCTGAATGCACAGGAGTTGTCCGTCAAACTGGAACAAACCATTTTTGACGAAATAAGACGCAAACTCGCCGAAATCGTTACTGAGATTCAAACAACGGCAAACGATGTCGCACTTTGTGACACTTTGTCATCTCTAGCGTTCGTCGCCCAAGATTGTAACTATGTTCGCCCAAAAGTCAGCGACCATTTCAAGCACATTAAAATCGAGGACGGCAGGCACCCAATAGTCGAAACGAATTTAAAAAACGACTCTTTCGTGCCAAACGACGCATATATAGACGAAAATTCTAATAGAACACTCATCATCACTGGTCCAAATATGGCGGGCAAAAGCACATATATGCGACAAATTGCGCTTATTGTCATAATGGCTCATATAGGTTCTTTTGTGCCGGCTTCGAGTGCCGAGATTGCCATAACCGACCGAATTTTCACAAGAATAGGAGCAAGTGACGACCTAAACAGCGGGCAAAGTACCTTTATGGTTGAAATGGTGGAAGTCGCAAATATTCTTAACAACGCGACCACAAAAAGCCTCGTCCTTCTTGACGAAGTGGGCAGGGGAACGGCGACATACGACGGAATGAGCATTGCATGGGCGGTTTTGGAATATATCTGCACAAACATTCGCTCCAAGACATTATTTTCAACTCACTATCACGAAATCACCGCGCTTGAAGGCAAACTTGAGGGGGTAAAAAATCTAAAAGTTAGTGTCAAAGAGTTTAATAATTCTATAATTTTCCTTAGAAAAGTTACCGCGGGAAGTGCCGATAAAAGTTTTGGCATCGAAGTTGCTGCTCTTTCTGGTATCTACGAACCAATAATTAAACGCGCCAAAAATATTTTAACTCAGCTAGAGAAAAACTCCGTTAAATTTGGCATAAAGTCAAGCGATGTTTCGGACGACAAATCGCTTTCGTCCGCCGAAAAAGACAATCTAATCAACGAAATAAAACATCTAAATATAAATAAAATTAGTCCAATGGAAGCGTTTGAAATCTTGGCAAATCTTAGCAAAAAAGTCTTAAAATAAGAGGTAATTATGTCAATAATAAACATTCTAGACAGTAAAGTCTACAATAAAATCTCTGCTGGAGAAGTGGTCGAACGCCCCGCCTCCGTGGTGAAAGAACTTATAGAAAATGCAATCGACGCTGGTTCAAAAAACCTTTTAATTGAGATAACAAATGGCGGAATTAAAAAAATAAAAATCGTCGACGAC
>CAYJEF010000142.1:0-1938 GCA_964369125.1 uncultured Christensenella sp. | reverse complement strand
GCAGTAAATAATTCCGCCAATCGCCCCGCCGATGACCCCGCCGTAAATCGCCAGTCCCCCTCGCCAAATCTCAAACGCCGTCCAAAACAACGGAACGCCGTTAAAAATGACAAAATACGCCCGTGCGCCGACAATGGAAAGTGGCAAAACAAGGTAAATCATCTCGTATGGGAATTGCTTGTCTAGCCCGCGAAATATCGAAAGTTTGCCCGCCAGCACGATAGCAACAATGAACCCAGCGCCAATCAAAAACCCGTACCAATTCATCGCGTCAAACGCCAAATCTAGCGCCACCAAAAGTCCAATTACACCCAACGACACACCAAGAGTAATGATAGTCTTTTTCGTGTCAAATTCCATTCCAAGGAACATAAAAGTTTTTTTCATTATACTTTCCTTTTCTTAAAGTTTAACCAAGCGCACCCACTAAGTCAATTTATTTCGCCAATTTTATCACTCTATCAAACGATTACAGTGACAAATAAAAAAAATAATTCATAAACTGAGATATGAAAAATAAATCTTGCGAAAGAACTAAAATATGCAAAAAAGGCGAATTGCAAGGCACCCAGTACCAACTAATCTCACAAAAAAGTATTCTCGTCGCCGACGCCCACCCCGTTGTTTTCAACACAAAAATCACCAATAACAGCAACGTTTCCTATGACCCAAAATCTGGTGAATTTACGCTATGTGAAACGGGATTATATGTTCTGGATTGGAGCATTTCGACCTCTGGCGCGAAGGGCGTGAATTACGTTTCTTTTGGTCTCGAAGTTTTTGGAGGAATGGTGACAGAGCAAAAAATAAAAACCCCGCTATGCTTGCTGTCTGGTCGCGCGCTTGTCGACGTAATTTCAAAGCCAACGACCATTCGCCTAATAAACACAACGGGCAGTGAAGTGTCTTTAAATGACACTTGCGTCCAAGCAAACATAACAATTGTGCACCTGTCCGCCGTGTAAAAAAACCGCGTCAGTCGCAAAAAATATTTTTATATTAAAATGAGGGAAAAATGTGTGGAATTGCAGGAATAGTAAACTTTCAAAATAGGAATTTAAACGAAAAAAGTTTTCTATTAAAAGTAAAAAAAATGACCGAAACGCTTTCGTTTAGAGGTCCCGACGCCGAAGGATTTTATAGCAAAAACGGCGTCTATTTCGGGCACCGTCGTCTGTCAATCATCGACCCAGAAAACGGCAAACAGCCGATGACGCGCGAAATTTTTGGCAACAAATACACCATTATCTATAACGGCGAACTCTATAACGCCGAGGAAATCAGAGCGGAACTTGAAGTCCGCGGGATTAACCAATCGACTAACTGCGACACCGAAACACTTCTGCTTGGATACATCTGTTTTGGCAAGAAAATTCTTGATAAAATCGTCGGCATTTTTGCATTTGCAATCTTCGACGAAAATAACGAAAAGGTGTTTTTTGCGCGAGATAACTTTGGCGTAAAACCGCTATACTACGCGAAGTCAGGCGACACCCTTGTCTTTGCGTCGGAGCAAAAAGCAATCCTCGCGACCAAATTGATAAAGCCCCAAATCGACTCGCAAGGTCTTCGCGAACTATTCAGCCTCTTTCCAATAAAGAGCGAGGGCACAACACTTTTCAAAGATATTTACGAAATAAAAGGTGGCGAAATGGCGGAGTTTAGTCGGCAAGGTCTTAATAAAGAAATGTATTATACTCTGTCCGCCCACCCCCACACCGACAGCAAGCGCCAAACAATAAAAAAGGTACGTAAACTTGTTACAAACTCCATAAAATCGCAACTCGTGTCCGACGTCGGCGTATGCTCTTTTTTGTCCGGAGGTCTCGATTCCAGCATAATTACAGCCATTGCTTCAAAGGAACTAAAAAAACAAAAAAAGACACTCGACACCTACTCGCTCGACTATGAAAACAACGATAAATATTTCAAAAAAAG
>CAYJEF010000141.1:0-1962 GCA_964369125.1 uncultured Christensenella sp. | reverse complement strand
GCTTGGGGTGGCGGCACATTCGTTTTTAGGCGATACTCGAAGTGAAAACACAGCCGATTTTAGGGAATATTTGCAGGCAATAAACGCGGGCAAAACACCAACCGCCAAACTCGAAAAGTTGACTCTTGAAATGAAACGCGAGGAGTATATTATGCTTCGTCTAAGAACCAATGTGGGCATAAATCTAGCAGAATTTAAAGAAAATTTTTTTTATGACCTACTAAACGAAAAGCAAAACGAAATAAAAATTCTTTCGAAAAACAGTTTAATCGAAATTCAAAATAACCGCCTTTTCGCGACGGATAAAGGTTTTCACGTGCTAAATAGCGTTATTATGAAGCTGATATAAAAATTTTAAAAAAAATTTATTTTGAACCTCAAAATATTTGACATTCAAAATATACTGTGATAATATGTGAAAACTTATGAATGAATTTGACGTAGATTTAAACGAATTTTTTGTGGAGTGTTTCAACGACATTTTGCGCGAAGAGGAGCGGGCGATTGCCACTATCTCAAACGGCAAAATCTCGGTGAAAGAGGTGCACTTAATTGAAGCCATTTACAAGGCGGAAGTTGCTGGCGACACCACTCTTGGCAATATTTCAAAAATTCTTGGCGTGTCACAAGGCACGCTGTCTGTTGCCGTCACGGCATTGGAGAACAAGGGGTTTGTCAGGCGTGTTCAAAGAAAGAGTGATCGGCGCAGTTACAGCCTAGTCTGCACCGAGCAGGGCGAGAAAATTAACGCCTTGCACGTGAAATTTCATGAAAATATGATTGCCGACGTCGTGAAACACCTTAACGTTACCCAAACCGAAATCTTGACAAAATCACTCAAAAGACTGCACCAATTTTTCAAATCAAGGGAGAAAATTGAATAATGAAAGTAAGAATATTAACAGACACTTCAACAGGAATACAAACAAAAAATGCAATGGCACTTGGCGTGGAACTTGTGCGTATGCCAATAATTTTTGGCGCGGAGGAATTTATCGACGGAGTGACAATAACGCTTGACGAGTTCTATCACCGCCTTGAAAACGGCGGAGTAATGCCAAAAACGGCGCTGATTAACACTCAACAGTTTGTGGACATTTTCGAGGACGTGAAAAAGAATGGCGACGAAATGGTTGTGCTTTGTATCTCAAAACACCTTAGCGCCACGCACGAAAATGCCATTATTGCGCGCAAACAGGTGGGTTATGACAAGATTTATATTGTAGACACATTGCAAACAACCACGGCACTTCTAGCGCTCGTTCACGAGGCGGTAAAAATGCGAGATAACGGCAAAACTGCGCGTGAAATTTTCGAAAATTGTGAAAAATTAAAGGACAAAATCAAGGTTCGTGCCGCGCTTACCACGCTAAAATATCTCGTGGCGGGTGGACGCCTGTCTAAAACCAGCGGTGCAATCGGCACTATTTTGAACCTAAAACCTATCGTCAGCATCGTGGACGGCAAGGTCGTGAATATTCACAAATGCGTCGGCGGGAAAAGTGCGTTTGCATACATAAAAAAACTCTACGAAACCGACGACATCGACCACACAAAACCCGTCTATTTTTGCCACACGCACAACCTAAGCGAATGCAAAGAATTTTCTCGCTTTATCTTTGACAAAGTGCCCCAAATGGAATATTATGACATTGGATCGGTGGTCGGCAGTCATGTTGGACCCGGTGTTTCTGGCATCGTGTATTTTCTTAAATAAACATATTGTATAGTCCGCGAATATTTTTTGCGGAATTTTCCTACCCTTAAAGCAACTTGTGACGAGCATTTTCAGGTATATTATTTGCAAAATCCTTTTATTAAACAAAAGAAATTTTTAAAATACAAAAGATATTTGCAACTAATATAAATCTTAACAAAAGGAGGAAGCAAAATGGAATTTTTGAAGAAAAATTGGTTTAAACTGACGGCAGCGGTGTTATTCACTGTGGCACTAGTTTTGGA
>CAYJEF010000140.1:0-1998 GCA_964369125.1 uncultured Christensenella sp. | reverse complement strand
CCCCGCAACTCGCAATATATTTATTTATTCTCATATGTTTAATCTTACCAATTATCTAAAATTTTCTTCAATTCCTCGCGTGAATCCACGCTCTCGACTGCCACAATACTACACAATTTTGTTTCAAAAATCAAGGCATTATCATAATATATTTTTACACACCCCAAAACTTCGTCCTTTTCAATAGGCGCACTCACCACTTTTTTGTAGTCGTATTCGACGGAGTAGCGCGCCAAATCCTTCTCCTTAATGACCACACTAAAACCGTCCTTGTTGTAAAGCCGAACACTCGAACTCTTGCCGTTTTCCACCACAACGTCGTCCACAAATTTATAGTTTGGCAAAATTTCAAAATGTTTGTATTCGCTTAGCGCCTTGTTTAAGAGTAGTGCGCTATCTTCAAACATTGGAGCACAATTTAAAACCACACAAACAACCTGCGTGTCTCCCTTTTCGCACGCCGACACGAGGCACCTGCCCGCATTCTTTGTGTATCCCGTCTTAACGCCAACGCACCCTTCAATGCTGGATAGTAATTTGTTTTTATTGACAAGTGTCCTGCTTGAATTGTATTCCGTGGCAGAAATTTTGTGGCATTTTGTCGAAACAATTTTCTTAAACATTGGGTTTTTCAGCGCATAACTCGTGATTTTGGCAAGGTCAAACGCCGTCGCGTAATGATTTTTATCGTTCAGTCCGTGTGGAGTGACAAAATTGCTTTTTGTGGCACCACATTTGTGCGCCGTCTCGTTCATCATATATGCAAATTTATTTAAGTCGCCCTCGCCCGCCTCTAACGCCAAAGTGTGTGCCGCGTCATTGCCCGATTGAAGCATCAATCCATACAGAAGGTCAAAGATAGTCAACCTCTCATTTTCACGCAAATAAATAGAACTTCCCTCCACCAAAGTCGCACTTTTTGGCACAGTTATAACCTTGTTCAAATCTGCACAATTTTCAATGACGGTGAGCGCGCAAACAATCTTTGTCGTGCTAGCAATCGGGAGCGGTTCATCGGGATTTTTGGCGTAAAGAACGCTATTATTCGTCGTCTCTATTACCACCATACTTTGTGCCGAAGTATACTCCGCGCCAACGTAATTTCCCTCAATTTTAGTGATGTTTTGACTGTCCAGAGAATTTGCCGAACATTCCTCAGTAACGAGTTTTGACACAACCTCATAGCCGTCTACTTTTTCAATACACTCCGTCACTTTTTCGCCGATATTATTCTTTACATATTCTGTGTCAGTTAAAACAGTCGGGTTAATTTTAAAATATGCAAACGCTCTAAAATTTCCCGTGTTTAGAGCCACCGAGATTGCAATAAATATAAAGCAAAAGAACGCAAAAATTTTCAATTTTCGACTAATCATATTTCCCCCTATTTCACTGACTTTGCGATGTTGTTTACAATGTCAATAATTTTTTCAACATTATTTGCCGTCTCCACCTTAATAAAATTAACGTTACCCCCACTAACGCACAAAAAACCAATGGGCGAAATATTACACCCGCCACCACTCCCACCCGTGAACGGATAGCCAAAGTTCGAAACTCTTTTTTTGTTGCAAATTTCGCCCCCGCCCGAAATGAATCCGACGGTCACCTTTGAAATGGGGATAATAATATTGTCGCCCTGTGTTATTGGTTTGCCAACAATAGAATCCACGTCAATCATTGCCTTTAAATTCTTTAAAGTCTCTTCCAGCACGTTTTTAACATTATTATTTGTATCCATTTGCAGTTTTCCCCTTTCTTAGTTTTGTGGTGATTGCCGAAATTAAACAGTAAAAAATCATAAATAGACTGATTGAAATTGTGGAACTAAAGCACAAAATAAATTCTGTTTTATAATAATTTGGAAAAGAATAATGTGAGAATTTTTCCACCAAAGTTTGAGAACAAAAATAACTTCCAACAATCGACGCAACCACGTTTATCCCCCCGCAAAGCATACATGACATAAAAGCATTTTTACTCACACCAATTCTTGAA
>CAYJEF010000139.1:0-2008 GCA_964369125.1 uncultured Christensenella sp. | reverse complement strand
AGTTTGTTTTTAAGGAGGTCGCAAGAAGTGAGATAATAATTTATGCCATTTTTCACCTGTTCAGTTTTGAAATTTTTGTATTGAGCGCCGTGGAGATGCCCATATACTACAGAAGCTACGCAGTATTTCTCAAACAATTTTGTGAAATTGCTTTCGTTGAAATTTTTTTCAAAAGGTGGAAAATGAATGAGGCAAACAATCTTTTCGCCGTTTGTTTGCATTTTTTTAGCGCTTTGTAGCGACATTTCAAGGCGAATAAGTTCCCTGTTTATAAGTTTTTCGTCGTCAAAAGACCACCCGCGCGAACCGCAGAAAATAACGTTTTCTATTTTTACACAGTCGTTTTGGAGCGCATAAAAATTTTGAGGAAGAAGGGAGCGAACTTTGCCGATGCCATTCCACCAATAGTCGTGATTTCCTCGAATGATAATCTTTTTGCCGGGAAGTGCACTTATAAAATCAATGTCTTTTTTGGCGTCCTTCAATCTCATTGCCCAACTGAAATCCCCCGCTAAAAGAACGACGTCGTCATCTTTCACAGTTTTTTTCCAGTCAAGCACGATATCTTCCACATAATTATCCCATATTTGCCCAAATACGTTCATTGGTTTTGGGTTATTGATGGAAAGATGCAGGTCGGAGATGGCAAAAACTCGCAATGTTTTTTGTTTTTCCATACTGTTATGTTAGCAAAAATAAAGCATAAAAGCAATGAAATTCGGCAAAAGTCGAATTTCATTATATGCATATTGCGGTAAGTTACAGGCGTTGATTTTGAATGGCTGTTGGGAAGATTGGCAGGTCAAACGCGGCACTGCAAAGGTCTTGCGTAAATTCTTGTGCTGGTGGTGGTGGGCAATAGCCGTAACTTGGCACGCAAATTTCGGACAAAACAAGCACTCTGACAATCAGAGTTATGCACGTGGTCAGCGAGAATGTAGACCCAGACACATAACTCCCGAGTGGACTCGTCACCGCACCAAACACTTCTATGCGATATGGCACGAGAGATGGTTGCGGAATGAAAAGAACCACGTCGTTTGGAATGACGAGGTCTGCCGTGCCCGTTCCCGTGATGCCGTTTGCGTCGGTGTATGTAACAATTATTGGCACTGTGGCGTCAAACGAGACACGCGCAAAATTTGGCTTTTCACTCAGTCTCTCTACCACCAAATTCGAAATCGTAGTTTCGCCGTTCGTGGTCGCGCTCACAAATGTGAGAGGCAGAGTTGGGTTAGCAGGAATTAGATCTGAAAGCGTAACTGGAACGTTCGTCTCCTGAATCTGGCGCATGGCGGAGTCAAGCACTTTGTCTACTTGAATGCACGCCTTTTCGCAAAGTCCGTTCAGCGGATTTCCCGTCATTATCCCTGGGCAAGTCCCCGTTCTGTTGCATGTGTAAAATGACATTAAAAATACCTCCTTTTTCTTTTGATTTTTGTTGTCATCAGTTAAAGCAACCTTTAACTATTAAATTTTATGAAATAACAAGCAATTTTGATACAAACCAAAGAAAAATAGGCGGTGCGGGCGATATCTCGTCACCGACTTATTGAGGCGGTAACGAGATTGCAAAGCGGACGCTTTGCGTTTATGCCGTTTTTTTTATAAAAAAAATACGGCATAAACTCGCCCGCACCCTTTCCCTCGCTTAGCTCAAACAAACAATAAAGAACAAAGGAGTCTCCGTTATTTTATTATTTTATCAAAAAATTTAGTTGTTTGATATGTAATTTTCAATACTAGTTAGGAGGTCTTTTGCTCCGGTTTTGTCGGCAGAAGAAGTGAGGATAATATCGGCTTTGTTTATGCCAAGTTTTTGGCAGATTATAAACAGGTTATTGCTAACTTGGGCTTTTGAGAGTGTGTCTGTTTTTGTGACGACTATTTTGAAAGGTATGCGGTTGTTATATAAAAATTTCATCATTAGTTCGTCTTGTTCGGTTGGGGTTCGCCTGATGTCAAGTAGAAGATAGACACATTTTAGGCGCTTTGAGGTGCGCAAATA
>CAYJEF010000138.1:0-2028 GCA_964369125.1 uncultured Christensenella sp. | reverse complement strand
ATCTCGGTCAAATAATCTTGCCCATTTTGAAGTTTTTCGAGTTTTAATTTTTGCTCGTCAGTTAGTTTTAATTCGCTCAATATCTTTTCGTCTTGCTCCAAAATTTTTATGCAAACAAAGTTTTCTTTGTTTTGAAATTTTGCCAGTTGCTCTCTTGTCAAAATACTTTTTATTTCATTTAGCGGAAACGATGAAAGATATGGGAGCACTGCGGTCGGTTTTTTTAAAGTTGCGTTTGCAAGTTTTTGAAGAAGATTTTTTTCGTCAGTTTTTGTTTTTATCACGACGTCCAATCCCAATATGTGCGACAGTTTTTGATAGTCATATCGCGTGCCTTTGTCTTTCACTTCCTGCGCAAAATTGATGAGAATTATGGGCGAAATGTTCATTTCAAGGAGCCCCAGCGTAAGATATAAATTGCGCCCTAATACGTTAGCATCAAGGATATTCACAACAGTGCCAAAGTGAGAAAGCAAATAATCCACCGACACTTGCTCCTCGAAACTGTATGAAGAGAGCGAATAAAGCCCCGGCAAATCTACCACATCGAACTTTTTGCCCATATATTCTGCGGACTTTTCTTTTTTGTCTACGGTGACGCCGTGCCAATTCCCTGTGTGTTCAAAACTCGCCGTAAGCGCATTGTATATGGTGGTTTTGCCCACGTTTGGGTTGCCAATAAGCATCAATTTTTCGTTCATTTTGCGCCCTCTTTTGGTAAATTTTCCACAAAAATAGATGCCACTTCGTCACGTTTTAGCGACAAAACATAGCCTCGAAGTAATAGCAAAAACACCCCTTTGAGGTTGGATTTTTTCAAAATTGTAACAGTGGTGTCCACGAACCCAAGTTCTAAAAGTCGGCGTTTTATCTTCACATTTGCGTCGATTTTCACGACCCTATAACTCCCGTTTTCGTTGCCTTCTGCCAAACAAAAAATACTTTCCATAAAACATAATTATGAAAAGTATTTAAAATTTATTTTATTTTTACAAAATTTTCGCGCTCTAATTTACGCTATTTAGAAAGCTAATAAAAGTGGTTAGGTCCTTAAATTTTCGATATACCGCGGCGAAGCGCACGTATGAAATTTCGTCGAGTTTTTTTAGGCGTTCCATCACCATTTCGCCAATGAGCGAACTTTTCACTTCTTGGTCTAGGGAATTACTTATTTGTTTTTCGATGCTCCCCACCAGTTCGTCAATTTGGTTCATCGTTACAGGACGCTTCTCACACGCTTTAATTATTCCCCGCTTAATCTTTTGCGGGTCAAAAACTTGGCGCGAACCGTCGTTTTTTATGACGAGAACGGGCGTGCTTTCAATCATTTCGTATGTAGTAAAACGCTTGCCACATTTGAGGCACTCGCGACGGCGCCTGATTGAATTATTTTCTTCACACGAGCGGGAATCTATAACTTTGCTGTCGGCAAAGGAGCAATAAATACACTTCATACTATCCTCACAACTTTTTCTTCAAGAGGATTATATCAAAATTTTAGTCATTTTCAAACTGTTTTTGGGAAGATTTGCCACCACCCTCGCCTTCCACCTTATCTTCGCCAGCGTCGAAAATTCTAACAGGTCTGTTTCGAGATTTTTGACGAGGGGTCTCCACCACTTCCACAAGTATTACGTCCTCGCCAATCTTGCAAATATTACAAAACGGAATAAAAATTTCTTGATGTGGACGAAAGAAATTGAAAAACGACTTGCAGTTTGGCACCATAAACCCGAGGACGCAATTTCGCGACATATCAATAATTACGTCGCAAATGTTGCCAAGCAACCGTCCGTTTAAAACGTTAATAACTTCTTTGTTTCGAAGGTCATTGAATGAAGTTTCCATTCCCTTCCCCTTATTTTTTGCATTTCAATAGTCATATTTATGCGACAAAAATTTAAAATAAAACAATTTTCGCAAAAATATTCGCCACTATAAAGACATTTTGAATAATATTTTTTGCAAACGGACAACCTATTTTTATAAAGATTAAAAGTGGTGAATAATGGCAAATAAAGTAGATAT
>CAYJEF010000137.1:0-2067 GCA_964369125.1 uncultured Christensenella sp. | reverse complement strand
TAATATATAATATATATATAAAGGAAAATTAAGGTATGACAAAAAATTATAACGAAGACAAAAATATTTCGGAAGAGGAACTCGAGAAGAAACTTACGAAGTCAAACAAATACACCGAAGACGATATTCAGGTCCTAAACGGACTTGAACCCGTGAGGAAGCGTCCCGGAATGTATATCGGATCCACCGACGAAAAGGGTCTCCAACACCTCGTCATCGAGATTGTCGACAACAGCATCGACGAAGCGATCGCCGGTCACTGCAACAAAATCGACGTTTTTATTCGTGATGACGGCAGTTTGACCGTCGTGGATAACGGCAGAGGGATCCCAACTGGCATTATTAAATCAGAAGGCAAAAGTGCCGTCGAAGTTGTGCTTACCAAACTGCACGCAGGCGGAAAATTTGGTGGTGAAGGCTACAAGATTTCTGGCGGACTGCATGGTGTGGGGCTTTCGTGTGTGAACGCCCTCAGTGAACATCTCAAAGTGGAAATTTTTCAAAACAGCAATCGTTTTGTACAAGAATACAAGCGCGGACTTCCGCTCTATCCTCTCAAAATCGAGGGTAGCACCTTGTCTCGTGGCACTACAGTCACTTTTAAACCCGACGATATGATATTTGAAACGACGGAATTCAACTATGAAAATTTACGCGCCCGCTTCAGAGAGATTGCTTTTTTAAACAAAGGCTTGACTCTCTCCATCGCCGACGAGCGACACGGACGAGAGAAGACCGAGACTTTTCAATTCAAAGGCGGAATCGTGGAATTTGTCGACTACCTAAATAAAGATAGGGACGCAATACTCCCAAAACCTTTTTATGTTAACTCAATAGGTAAAGACAGCGAAGTTGAGATCAGTTTTCAATACAACGACGGCTACAGCGAAATAATAAATTCCTACGCCAACAACATCAATACCGAAGAGGGCGGAACGCACCTCGTTGGGTTCAAAAACGCCATTTCAAAGGTCATCGTCGACTACGCAAACAAAGCAAAAATCTTGAAACCAAACGAAAAACTTTCGGGAGAAGATTGTCGCGAGGGTTTAACCGCAATTATCAGCGTGAAACTCCAAAATCCACAGTTCGAGGGTCAAACCAAGACAAAACTTGGCAACTCATTTATGCGCACACTTGTCGAAAAGGTGTTGACGGAGAGTTTTGGCGACTATCTCGAAGAAAATCCAACCATAGCAAAAGAAATCGTTCTAAAATCAATTATGGCACAGCGCGCCCGCGAAGCCGCCAGAAACGCTCGTGAACTCACGCGCAGGAAAAGCGTGCTCGAAAACACCACCCTTCCGGGCAAACTCGCAGATTGCACCAACAAAGACCCAAAACATTGCGAAATTTATCTTGTCGAGGGCGACAGTGCTGGCGGAACCGCAAAACAAGGCAGAGACAGGCGCTTTCAAGCCATTTTGCCCCTTCGTGGAAAGATTTTAAACGTCCAAAAAGCCCGCCTTGCCAGAGTGCTTGAAAACGAGGAAATCAAATCAATGATAACCGCATTTGGTTGTGGTATTAACGAAGAATTTCGCGAAGAAAAACTTCGGTACGACAAAATTATAATTATGACCGACGCGGACGTGGACGGCAGTCACATTCGAATTTTGCTCCTCACTTTCTTTTTCCGCTTTATGCGCCCACTCATCGAACTTGGGCATGTCTATATCGCACAACCACCGCTCTACAAAGTAACGCGTGGTAAAGAAATTGCGTATTTTTATAACGATCAAGATTTAAACGCAGAACTCAGCCGTCTTGGCAACAAAAATGTTGAAATACAGCGCTACAAAGGTCTTGGCGAAATGACAAACGAACAACTTTGGGAGACGACAATGAGTCCAGAACACAGGATTCTATTAAACGTAAAAATGGAAGACGCAATCGAAGCAGACTCTGTTTTCAACACACTTATGGGCGAAAATCCAGAACTTCGCCGTGAGTTTATCGAGCAAAACGCCACGATCGTAAAAGACCTAGACGTGTAAAAATTTGAGAGGGAAAAATGAAAAAACAAGATTATTCAAAAGAACTTGACGAAATGGTGGACAACACAAA
>CAYJEF010000136.1:0-2067 GCA_964369125.1 uncultured Christensenella sp. | reverse complement strand
GATAATAACAGGGGAGATAATGTTTAATTTTTTAACTTATTTAAAACTAAAAAACAAAAAGTGGGAGCGAATGAGCCTTGGCTCAAGAATAAATGTTTTTCAAAAAATGGAAAATATTGAAGCAAAACGCCAAGATAGAAAACCAATGATTGTGGATTGTAAAAAATTAAAAAGTGGACTTCAAGGACTTTGTGACAGCAATTCGGGGAAAATATATTTATCAGACGAATTTTATAATAAAAAATATATGCAATTTTTTGGACTGACTATTTTATTTCACGAGGGCAGGCACGCTTTTCAGCAAGAAGAAGTGAGTGAAAACAAAACGCCAAGTGTGTTTTCAAAGACTCACAAGTGGCGAAAAAACCTTGAAGGCTATGTCCATTATGAAAAAGCGGGAAAATTTTCTTATTATTCAATGCAAGATGTGGAACGAGATGCAAATAAATATGCTTTAAAACGTTTAAAAAAACTATACTTTTGGCTTAAAAACGAAAAGGGTTATTTTGAAACGATCGAGTCTAAACAAAAAGAAATAGAAGATCAAGTCGATACCGCTAGAAAAGAACTGGGGTTATTTTATAAACTGAAAGTAAAATCGCGAAACAAGAAAGAAAGGGATAAATAAAAGGATAGGTAAAACCTATCTTTTTTGTCCATTATTCACAACTCTACTGCAAAGAGAGTCGCACAAAACAGCAACTCTACTAATTGTAGAGTTTAATTATTAAGGAGTAAATTCAGCGCAACCATAATGCCAAGTTTGCCATATTCATAGGTGAGACCGCCTTGCATATAAGCCGTGTATGGAGGAGTCATCGGCGCGTCGCAACTTAGTTCGCTGGTCGCTCCGGTTATAAAACTTCCGCACGCCATAATCTCGTCGTCCTCATATCCCGGCATTGGCGCAGGCACAGGCGAAACATAACTTTCAACAGGAGCGCCCATTTGAAGCCCACGGCAAAATTTAATTAGATTTTCGGGAGAATTTAGTTCCACCGCTTGGATAATATCGGTTCTATGTTCGTTATATTTTGGTGTGACGCTAAAGCCGTGATTTTCAAGGAGGTAACTGGCTAGTACCATTGATTTTAAACACGAACACACTACGCTTGGGGCATTGTATAATCCTTTGAAAAACAAATAGTTTTGGTTTAAATTTGCGCCGATATCTTTGCCTAGCCCGGGAGCCGAAAACCTTTCTGCAATGTCCGCAATTAAGTCTCTTTTCCCCACGATATATCCGCCAGTTTTTGCGATTCCACCGCCTAAATTTTTCATATGCGAACCAACAAGGACGTCAGCTCCGACCTCGGTTGGTTCCTTGTCCTCCACGAAATCGCCATAGCAATTATCGACCATAATTATGGTGTTAGGCGATGCTTCTTTTATCACCTTGCATACACGAGAAATTTTGTCTATGCACAAACTTTTTCTGTCGCTATAACCCTTTGAACGCTGAATTTCAACGAGTTTTACAAAATCTCTTTTTAGTCGATCGACAATAGTTTTTATGTCGAAATCGTTATCAATAAGTTCGATTTGCTCATATTTTATGCCGTTTTTTATAAGGCTGTTTCGGCTGTTGCCCGCTATGCCAATGATAGATTGTAATGAGTCATATGGCTTGCCTGAAATGGAGATGCATGTGTCGCCGTGCTTGAGTAGTCCAAAATATGTGAGAGAGATAGCGTGTGTTCCAGACATAATTTGCGGGCGAACGAGAGCGTCTTCTGCGCCAAAAATTTGCGCGTAAATCTTTTCTAGTTTATCCCTGCCTGCGTCGTAAAACCCATAGCCTGTCGTCTCAATAAAGTCTGAGGAACAGAGTTTATTGTCCTGAAATGCCCGAAGAACTTTTGCACTGCAAAAAAGTGCGTTTTCTTCAAAATTTTTGTAAATCGGTGAAAGTTTCTCTTCAGCGTTTTTTATTTCGTTTACCAATTTTTCGTCAAAATCATAGCCTAAATACATTATAAATACCCCTTTAAATTTACGAAAATTAGTCTAGCATTTGAAATTTAATTTGTAAAGAACATTTATCTTGACAACGCCATTCCATTATAT
>CAYJEF010000135.1:0-2083 GCA_964369125.1 uncultured Christensenella sp. | reverse complement strand
CTAAAAAACAAAAATTCTTTTTTACACATATATAAATGTTAGTAAAAGGATTTTTTTATGGCAGAAAAAACAAAGAAAATGGTGGCGGTTATTTTTGGGGGAAAGAGCGTGGAGCACGACATTTCGATAATAACAGGGGTGCAGGTGCTAAGTAATCTCGACGCAAAAAAATATGAAATTTTGCCCATATACATAACCAAACAAAACGAGTGGTATTATAGCCAAAAATTTTTTCAAATAACAATATTCAGCCAAAATTTAGAGCAAATTTTAAAACGAGCAAAACGCGTTACGCTCGGGCAAAACGGCATTTTATATATTACTAGAGGCAAAGTCCAAAAGATTTTTCGCAGAGTGGACTTTGCGTTTCTTTCAACCCACGGAAGTTTTGGCGAGGACGGTTGTTTGCAGGGACTTCTTGAAATGTGTGATGTGGTATATTCTAGCCCAGACGTTTTCGGGAGCGGTGTGTGTATGAGCAAACTGACCACAAAAACTGCGTGCAATGTTGTGGGAATAAATACGACAAAATATAAATTCATAACGGACAAAGATTTTTCTGGCGATTATGATTTTTCAAAAATCACGAGCGAGTTAAATTTTCCGCTAATTGTGAAGCCAAATAACCTTGGTAGCAGTGTGGGGATTACCTTTTGCGCGGACGAAAAAGACCTTCAAAATGCGCTTTCGTTTGCTTTTTTATTCGACAGCGAAGTACTTATTGAAGAGGTGGTTAAAAACCTTAGAGAACTTAATCTCGCTATTGTTGGCAACAGATTTTCGTGCGAAATTTCCAGCATTGAAGAGGTGAACTTGAAGCAAAATTTCCTGACTTTCGAGGACAAATATTACGAGGGAAACAAGGCAAGTTTAGGGCGTGTCATTCCTGCAAAACTTGACGATAGTACGCGAGAAATAATCGAAAGATATGGCAAAATAATATATGAATTTTTATCTCTTAAAGGCGTTGTGCGCATCGACTTTTTGATGGACGACGAGACTAAAGAAGTCTACTTAAACGAAGTGAACACAATCCCCGGTTCAATGGCGAATTATTTGTTTAAGGCAAAATATTCCTTTGGCACACTTCTTGAAAAAATTATGGAATATTCAATAAAGCAAAAGGAAAGGGACAGCCAAAAGATATCTAAATTTTCGTCGTCGGTGCTGGAAAAGTTTAGCGCAAAACAAAACAGTGCCAGCAAGTTTGGCGTGAAAAATATATTGTAATTTTTGGATTTTATTCTTCCCAATCTCTCGTTTTCGTGCTAGAATTTCCGTATGAAAATTCAAAAACTAGCGAACAAAATTATCATAGACCATTCAAAAGACTTCAACATCGAAGAGATTTTGAACTGCGGTCAGGTGTTTAGTTACATAAAAACTGGCAAAAATTCTTACGTCGTGATAAGCGCTGATAAGTATGCCGACGTCACTTTTTCGCCCACGCAAACCGTTATAAAAACAGCGCACGTCGACTATTTTTATAACTATTTCGACCTCTTTCGTGACTATGAAGATATAAAGCACGAGATATTAAAACGCTCCCCAGATTTCAAAAAATTTTTTGGTGGCGGAGAGAGTATTCGCATACTAAATCAAGACCCCGTGCAAACCATATTAAGTTTCATTGTCTCCGCCAACAATAACATTAAACGCATCAAAAATTTTCTTTTTAATTTGAGCAAAATTTATGGCGAAAAACTTCCTTGCGGGGAGTATTCTTTTCCGAGTTTAAAAAACCTTAACCGCGCGACTGTTGCGGATTTTATTTTTCTTAAAGCAGGATATCGAAGTTCATATCTTGTGGATACGATTTCAAAACTTCAAACCCCCGAGTTTGACATTTACGCCCTCAAAAAACTTCCTACAAAAGACCTGAAATCAAAACTTGTGAGCCTAAAGGGAGTAGGGGAAAAAGTGGCGGATTGCATTTTGCTGTTTGGATTTTCGCGCTTTGACGTTTTCCCCGTGGATACTTGGATTCGAAAATCTTTTGCACTGTTCTCGCGTGAGCAAAAATCCGACCGAGAAATCTCGCAATATTTCGTAAATATTTTTGGAGAATATTCGGGTTATGCCC
>CAYJEF010000134.1:0-2086 GCA_964369125.1 uncultured Christensenella sp. | reverse complement strand
GGTTGAAATCTTTCGTTATACATTTATTTATCTCCATTTTTTATTTCTTTTGCAATTTGGGTGAGTTTGTCCGCAATTTCGCGACGTTTATTGCCGTCTCGTTCCTGTTTGAATTCGTTTAGTAACTTTTCCTGCTCTATTTTCAGTTTACTCAGTGTAATTTTGGCTAAACACTCGTCAAAATATACTTTTTGATTGTCTCCAAAGGAAGAAAAGTTGAAGTTAATTATTTGCGCAATGTCGGGGTTATTATCCACGTCGAAGTAGTCAAACAAACTGCTTATTGTGTAATTTTTGCCCGTTTTGTAACAATTTTGCACAAAATCGAAGAGTTTTTGATAGTTCGGATTTTGAAAAATTAAGTTCTCCGCGAGGATTTTTTGCGCGTATTCCTGTTTGTGAACGAGGGCTGAAAGCACAAATCTAAATGCTTTTAGGTCGCCCGGTGGACGAGATACGAGAGATGGTTCGTCAGCGGGTTTTTCGCTAAAAGGCTCTGGCGAAGGAGTCTGCGTGGCGGTGTATTTATTTAGGTCTCGGCGCAAAATATCTATGGGAATGTCTGTTTTTGTCGAAACGATTTTGAGATATATTTCTTGCTCGGCACTGCTTTGGAGTGATTTTATGACGTTTAGCGCGTCCGTGACGTAGAGATTTTTTTCGTAATTATCCTTGAGGTTGTGCTTTATTGATAGCGCGTCAAGTTTGTATTCAATGGCGTCTTTTGCCTCAGTTAGTGCGGTTTTTAGACTTTCAGCGCCGTAAGTTTTAAGGTATTCATCGGGGTCGAGGTTGTCTTTTAGTTTCAAGGCACGCACTTGTAGCCCCGCGTCACAAAGGACATCAATCGCCTTGTATGTTGCGTTCTGCCCTGCGTTGTCGCCGTCGAGGCAAAGGATAATTTTGCCGGCATAGCGCCTTAGTTCGGTGGCATGGTGCGGGGTGAGCGCGGTTCCGAGGCACGCAACGGTGTTGCCAAAACCCGCTTTGAACATCGCAATAACATCAATTGTTCCCTCGCAGATGATTATGTAGTCAAGATTTTGCGATTTTTTGAGATTTTTGACGGTGTGTATGTTGTAAATTGTTTTGCTTTTGTCAAACACGATAGTCTGGGTGGAGTTGCGATATTTGGCGAATTTGCTGTCTTGATCTAGGGTTCGCGCAGTGAAGCCGATACAGTCGCCAAAGGCGTTTAATATGGGGAACATCAGGCGGTGGGCGAACACGTCGTAGAACCTGCCCTGCTCGTTTTGCTCCACTAACCCCGCTTTTTTCATAGTGTCGACAGACACTCCACGAGATTCGAGATGTGAGATAAGACCTTGCCAATCAGGGCTGTAGCCAATACCAAAATACGAAACGACGTCGGGCGAAAGATTGCGTTTTGTGATGTAATTCTTCGCAATTTCGCTATGTGGCAGTTGCAAAATGTAGTAATCTTTGGCGATATTAAGCGCTTGAAGAACCTTTTCTTTCTCTTTGAGCATTGCTAAATCGTTGCTGTTTGTGGAAATCTCGGGCAAAGTCATTCCTGCGTTTAAAGCCAAAAGTTTGACCGCCTCGTAAAAAGAGACGTTTTCGTATTTTTCTGTGAATTTTATGACGTCGCCACTCTCGCCACAGCCGAAGCAATGGTAATATTGCTCGCTTTCGTTCACCGAAAAACTGGGCGTTTTCTCGAAATGAAAAGGACAGCAAGCCCAAAAGTTCTTGCCTTTCTTCTCAAGTGTCAGTGACTTTGAGATTACAGAGATAATGTCGTTGCGACGCTTTATTTCTTCAATAAACTCTATAGGAAAACCAAAATTTGCCAAAAGTGTAATTAACTCCCTAAAATTATCAACTAATCTATATATACTGCGTTTCTTCGCTTTTTCTTTTTTTTATTTCATTTTTTGCAAAAAAACTTTTGTGAATATCGGGTGTAAAAAACAAAAAACGAAAATGTGTTATGCTTGCTCGCACTTTCGCTTTTTGTTTATTTTATTATATATTTTATCTATTTTGACAAAATTGTTTTGAGTTCAGACAGTTTATTTTTGTTTTCGGTAGCATCTATTGTGAAAACCGAGCCGTCTTTTAA
>CAYJEF010000133.1:0-2126 GCA_964369125.1 uncultured Christensenella sp. | reverse complement strand
TAATAAACCTTTAAAAAAGAAAAATTTGTATATACTAAAATGGATAAGTGAAGGTCATCTATGAAGAAAAAAACATGGTATCGTCTTGACAATGCTGCCAAGATTTATCCCCCGATCAGTTCTAGTCGCCGTCCCGGTGTTTTTGCTCTTAGTGCAGTTTTGACAGAAAAAATTGACAAAGACATACTGGGAGAGGCGGTTAATGTGGTTTTACATCGCTTCCCAAGTTTTAAGGTCAGGTTAAAACGTGGTATTTTTTGGTATTATTTGGAAGAAAATAAAAAGCCATTTTATGTTGCCGAAGAGCCACCTTTTTTCTTGCAATTTATTGATGAACAAGAAAACAACGACTATTTGTTTAAAGTTTTTTATTTGGGCAACAAAATAACCCTTACCATTTTTCACGCTCTCACGGACGGAACGGGTGGTATGGAAGTGCTAAAAGCCATTGTTTTTGAATATTTACTCCTAAAAGGCAAAAAAATTAAGGCAGACAACGAACTTAAAACAATTTATTCGCCTGTAAGTGACGAAGAATGTGAAGATAACTTTTTGCAAGTGTATGACAAAAACACAAAGAAACCTCCAAAAGAATACCCTGCCTACAAACTTTCGGGCACAGCATTCAATTTGTTTGGAGCAGGAATAATAACGGGGACTCTGTCCACAGTATCTATAAAAGAACTTGCAAAAAAACACGATACAACAATAACGACTTTTATTGCAGGGCTTATTTTACATATCATTTATCAAAACTATATAAAAGATAAACGCGTTAAAAACAAAAATGTGAGGCTTCTCATTCCTGTAAATATGCGCAAGTTTTACAGGACTTCCACAGTCCGCAATTTCGCTCTCTTTGTCCGTCCCGGAATAAATTTTGACAAGGAATATTCTTTAAAGGAATGTATTGCGATTTGTGACGAGCAAATAAAAAAAGGTTCGGCAAAAGAAGTGCTCGACGGATTTATTGCTTCTCATGTCAAAACCGAAAAGAATTTTGCGCTAAAGCTAGCCCCGCTTTTTATTAAAGATTTGGCAATGAAGATTGCCTACACAAAAGTTGGCGAAATTCTGCACACTTCAACTATAAGCAACCTTGGGATTATCACCTTGCCAGAAAGTGTTAAAAAATATGTGACAAACTTTTTGTTTAGTCTAGGTGTCAGTTATACGGCAAGGCATTCAATTGCCATTTCTTCATATGAAGACAAGTTTAATATTTCTTTTTCGCGTGACTATGTGGAGACAAACATTGAAAGGGATTTTTTTAGGTATTTAACAAACGCAGGAATCGAAGTCCAAATCAACAGCAACTATTGGGAGGACAGACAATGAAGAAGTGTGAAAAATGTAATGTGAATGTTGCAACCAATAAAAAGCAATGCCCACTTTGCTTTAATGAACTTGAAGGCGAAGGTGAGAATGCAGAAAATTTTTACAGCGACGCGCCCTACTGCGACAATACAACAAAGAAAAACATTTTACTCACAAAAGTGTTTAGTTTTCTCACAATCGTTGTGCTTGCAATCTGTGCATTTATAAACGTTTACACCGGAACGGAGGTGCTTTGGAGTGTTCTTATAGGTGTGGGCATTGTGTATGTTTGGGTTCTCATTAGGCACACCATTCTTTCGCGCCGAGGTTCGTTTGAAAAAATGTTTTTTCAGTTTGTGGGGCTGTTTGCTGTGGTGTTAACCACAAATTGGTTGGCGGCAAGTGGAGAATGGTTTTGGGATATCTTTGCTCCATCAGCATCTTTGCTTACCATAACCGTTTTGTTATTTTTACTGCTTGTAAACAAAAAACGAAGCGACTATGTCGTCAGTAGTTTTGTGATGACAATTATTTTGATTGTCATAAGTGTTGTGCTCGTGAGTTTGCCTGCAAATTCCTTCAAATTATTAAATTGGATAAACATCATATATTCAGGGCTATTCTTACTTGCCATCTTGTTCTTTGGCGGTCATCAACTTCGTCGCGGACTCCAAAAAAACTTGCACGTCTAAATATTTCTGAAAAAGTTTTTATGCTAAATAACATCTATTTTACCCAAAGATAACACAAATGCTACTTGGGCATAAAGAAGTAAGCACCACAATCCGCAATTACAATTAAGTAGATAA
>CAYJEF010000132.1:0-2155 GCA_964369125.1 uncultured Christensenella sp. | reverse complement strand
GTCGGAGGTGAGGGATCTTCTCTTGCTGGAAAATCCACTAACGTCGGTCGCAAACACTGCTGGGACATAGATTTTGGTCAATGATTCTCTGTAATCAAGCATTGCGGCGTCATATGCTTCTGTGTTTAAAACTCCACCCTCAGTATGTGCTGCTTTTGTTGGTTTTGCAGTTGCTGGCGTCGTTATCTTATATTTGCTGGCGACAACGTAACTATAGTCACCTGTATCTTCAATATCATTGAGCGATGTTGCACTTGCGTCGTAGGACTTCACGTAATTGACGGTTGGTCCCTTGCGATCGGTGATTGTTACTTTGTAGTTATAATTTTCGTCGCTCGTCACAGTGTTTCCATAGAAGTCGACGACGTTGTATGAAATCTCATAGACTGAGCCACTTGGTGCATTTGGAACGAAGTAGAAACCAGTTTCGTCGCGCCCCATTTCCACGCTCTGTGGGTCAATTGCATATTGACTCGTGCCGGTGCTACTCGTGGTGACTTTCTTCACGACATAATAGTAGAACACGTTCATTGAATTGTTGTTGTTTTGGGTGTTTGTGGCACTAATTGAAGGAAGATATACTTTTTCCTTATAACTCGTGTCCGATGCTTTAACCGTGGAAGATGTGGTGGCTGCAAGTTTAATGTTTTGGCTGTCGAAACTTGCACTGCCCGTCACGGTGTATTTGAACCAAGAATCTGGTGAATTTGGATTAAGTGTTGCGCCGGAAACTTTTTTGGAAAGTTTGTACGTGATTACATTTTTGCCACCAACTGCATTGAAAGTGTAGGCGTGTGCATAGTATGGAGACGCGGTTGTTGTAACTCCACTCATGGTCAAAAGGTCGCCATTTGGGTCAACATAGTTGAGTTTGCTGTTGGCAGAGGAAGACGATTTCACCTCCACATAAAGCACATAACAATCGCTTGGAGTGTTGCCCTCAATCTTTTGGACCGTGTAGGTCTCGTAACTCGTGTAGGCGTTTTGGTCGTCTGCGACAAGTGAAAGTGGGCTGACTGAATTTAACAAAGTTTCGCCGATATCTTCATATTTGAGCAGATAATAATAGTATGGGTCCTCAACAGTTCCGGTGCCAAATTGTCCGCCAAGCACAATGTTGTCTTTTATCATTTCGCCGTTTTCGTCGTGAAGGAGTGGCAGAGCGATTTGAACTTCAGTCTTTGCCCAAGTTTGCGAACTGTTTGCCGAGTCGATGCGAACTGTCTCTGGCATTACGATTGAGTCGTTAGTTTGCATATCAATGCTAAAAGAACGTGCTGTGACGCGGATTTTATATTCGCCAGAGTTTGTCCAAACGCCGTTTGAAAGTGCATAATATTGGACACTATATGTTCCACTTATGGCAGGAGTAAGAGATAATACTTTAGTAAGTGGGTCTATTGTGACTTGGGCATTAAGAATGGAAAAACCTGCTGGATCACTTCCTTCGGCTTCCACCCAAGAAGTTAAAGGATTGCCGTATGGGTCGCGGATTTCAACAAAAATAGTGGACTCTGTTGCAGTGGTGCCATCTGTAATGGTCGTGACAACATTGCCAAGGTCATCATCTCCATTGGTCTTAGCGACAAAAATTTCAGTTCCTGTAACATTTGCTACGAAAGGCAAAGCAATTTCAACATTCTTATTACCTTGCGTTGGAATATTTTTGACAGTGATAATGTCGCCAGATTTAATTATCGTGCCTTCAGAGTCGTCCGCTCCAGTATTTGTGTTGCCTGGAATGAAAGTCGACGCCATAACTGCCGAGTATGGGAACAAAATTTGCGCGATATTAAACACGCTTGCACCCAAAAAAGTAAATGATGTGACAAGCACCATAAGCCCCGATACAATGAGTTTTTTCAGTCTAGTCATAATGATTTCTCTCCTATTTTGCCAAAATGTTAATTATTTTGTTATCTTCATTATACCCGTTTGTTCGGCAAATTTCAATAAAAATATTGCAACTTTGAATATAATAAAGCGTAATGATTTTACAACATAGATTGCTGATTGTCAATCAATATTCATAAGTTTTGTGGGCACATTTTATTGTTTTGGCACGGTTTTCATTTTGAACCTCGAAAGTATTTTTTGTGTAATTTTCCAAATTATGTAAATTTTTTAAGCAAAATAAAAAAATATATTTGTGAGG
>CAYJEF010000131.1:0-2177 GCA_964369125.1 uncultured Christensenella sp. | reverse complement strand
CAATAATATATAATATCAAAAGAGAACTATAAGCAAATTTTCAGGAGTCGAGCATGAAAAAATTATTATACACACCGCTTATCATAGTGTTATGTCTTGCCCTAGGCGTTGTTGCGGAATATTATCTTTCGCAAAATGGCACAGGGACATTTGATGTGATGAAATTGTTGGGTGGCACATTCACTCCACTTTTTGGTTTTGTTTTACCCGGCGCATATGTTATCTATTGCCTAAACAACTGGACCTCTGAGAAAAAGCCCGAGAAAGGCAAACTGGAAGCCAAGACCAAAGAAGGCAAAGAACTTTCGCAGTTCTTCGACTCTCGCTGGGTGACAGAAAAGGAACTGCAAACAAACAAACAATTTATGTATTGTACGTGGGATAACATAAATAGCAGTCCCGACGGTATCGTCATTCGCAGTCAGGTGAAAAACAACAAACTACACATAAATATGTATAAACCAATCCACGCAATGATAATTGGCACCACGGGCGTTGGTAAGACGCAAAAATACATCGAGCCAAGTATCCAAATTCTCTCCTCCACGCGAACGAAACCTTGTATGATAATCACGGATCCAAAGTCCGAACTCTACGGTCGTCACGCCAACAAACTTCGAAAGGAAGGCTATGATGTTAAGGCGTTTAACCTCCGCCACCCGAGCAAATCCGCCCGCTGGAACCCAATGGAACACTCTTTCAACCTCTATCACGAAGCCTTTAAATTGTATGACAACGTTGTGACGCACGTAGGCGTAAATCCCGCCGACCTAAACCTAAAAATTATCGCCGAAGAATACAATCACGAGTGGTTCGAATATAACGGCATCGCCTATCCAAACAAGGACTCTCTCGACTCCGATCTCGCTTCTGAAAAATCGGAACTTATAGACCTTGCCGAGAACGAACTGCGCGAGATTGCCTCCAACATTTGCCCAATTGAGACAACTGCAACAGACAGTTCTTGGAGTCGTGGCGCGCAAGAATTTGTCTATGGCACCATGCTTGCAATGCTCGAAGACAGCCTGAACCCTGAACTTGGTATGACGAAAGAAAAGTTCAATTTCTACAATTTATCTCGCATTTGTGGTTTTAAAGACCCCGACGCCGAGAACCCATACAAAACCCTTCGGCAATATTACAACGGCAGGGATAAATTTAGCAAAGTCTTGCCCCTCGTTTCCACCGCAATAAACAACGCCCCCGGCGCCACAAAAAGTTATATGGGCATCGTGACCGCGAACCTTTCTATGTTCAACGACAACGGCATTTGCTTTGCAACAAGCGCCAACGAGATTGATTTTTACAATTTTGCCGACAAACCCACTGCCCTGTTCATTATCTATCCAGACGAAAAGGTCAACCGCCACGGCATAGTGTCGCTAATGGTCGCCCAGACATACAAACGTCTTGTCGAACTGTCGGAAAAATATCCAAGGAACCAACTGCCAAGGACGTGTTATTTCTTTATGGACGAATTTGCGAACTTGCCAAAGATAGATAAAATGGACTCCATTGTCACAGTCGCAAGAGGTAGAAATATATATTTTTCGCTAGTCATTCAGTCCTATAGCCAACTCAACACAAAATATGGCGCAGACATTGCAGAAACACTAAAAGGCAACTGCCCAATCAAAATTTTCATTGGCACCGACGACATTAAAACTTGTGAGGAATTTAGCAAGCAATGTGGCGATGTGACACTCCACTCCACTTCCATTTCGGAGAGCAAGCAAAAGGATAAAGACGGCAAAGAAACACCAAACAAATCAGTCAGCACATCTGTTGTCTCCCGCCCACTTATCTACCCAGACGAACTGCGATATCTTAGTAAAACTGACGGTACAGGAGAAATGATTGTTAAAATTCTAAACGAATCCCCAATCCGCACGCTGTCAAACCCATTTTGGCAAACCTTGCAGTTTGACCATACAGAAACTTCCGACAGTTACGTAATTTCGCGCTCTCTAGACGAAAATAAAGTGGCATATAGCATTATAGAACGCAACGAAAAAGTGCTTAAACCTAAGCCAAGTTTGAATAGACCAATAGACTTCTAAAATCAAAAATTTTACTACGCAAAAACTCCAAAAAAATTGCCAAATTTTTGGAGTTTTTTATCGTTTTCATTTTGCAAAAAATACCTACTATGTTAATATTATAAGTATTATTATATC
>CAYJEF010000130.1:0-2184 GCA_964369125.1 uncultured Christensenella sp. | reverse complement strand
TGCAAATTGGCAAGTGTTTGCATAGTACCTATATGTTGTATATGTTTGCATAATACCCGGCTTTGCATAGTACTATAATTCGACCAAAGTTTGCATAGTACCTGTTTAGATATTTGAAATTTTGAGAAGATATTTTGTGAAGTTAAAAACACTATCGTATGAGACTTTTGCGAAATAAAACGAACTTAATTTCATACCATCAAACGACAAAAAGCGTGTTATGTCGCAATTATCAAGGTAATTCACCACCTTATAAAACATAATATTTATATCGCTGTCCTGCATTAGACTGTTCGGAATGTTATAGCAAATAAGTTCAATAAAATATTTGTTGAGTGAGGCGGCACTTGTCCACTTGTTTAGCAAAATATTTTTCCTAATATTTTTGAAAATTCGCACTAATTTTTTGTAATTTCCGTTAGTTTCTGCGTCTTTTTTCTCTAAATTTTCGTTGTATAGAAACAAATTTACGGACGTGGATTTTTTAGAGAAAAATTCCCAGAAATCAAGAATTGCATCTTCGTCGTCCGCACTATAAGTGGCAAAACGAATCAAAATTTTGAAGCCAAATTCTTCATTGCAAAATATTTTTATGCCGTCATTAATCACAAGCAGTGTGGTTTCTTCGCTAAAATATGGTTGCAAACATTTAACAATTTGAGGAATAATTTTGTCGTATGTGCCGTCGCTAGAAATTAATTTTTTTTGTTTATTCGAATTTGTCGAATGAAAACTCTTTGAAAATAATTTATTAGTAATAATTAGTTGTGGGTTTGAGGACGCAACGACAATCTCAAGTTCGCCAGTTTGGTCGATAAAAGTGTCGTTGGTGTAGTCTCCCATAGGAAAAATTCTCGTAGAAATTTCTTGTAAAATATTGCTGTTTGTATCCCCTTTTGAGTTCATATCTGTCAGGGCACGTGTCAAAATGTCAAGCGCTTTGTTGTAAAACTCTTGAACAAGCCCCTTATCTTTCTTTTGTGCAAATTGCCCGAGAAAATTCTTATCCATTGATTTTATTATAAATTTAAAAAGTTATATAGTCAAACTTTTGTTTTACAATTACCGCCTATGTTGCTAAAATTACTTTATAATGATTGAATCAAATTATTTTAAACAACGTAATCATAAAATAGATATGAAAACAAAAGAGATTTTGGCGTCTCTGCCGTGCTTTTGCACGGAGTTTTTTATCGGCATTGAGACGCGAACAACTCCTCTTACACGCCTTGGATATGCGCAAAATCTAAGGATTTTCTTCATATTTTTGACCACAGAAATTAAGGAATTTATAGGTAAAAGTTTGGATAATTTCACTTTAGACGATTTGGCAAAAGTTACAGACACGCACATTGAAATTTTCCTAAATTATTTATCGGGATATTATTTGGGTGAAAAGTTTTTCTCAAACGAAGTCGAGTCAAAATCTCGCAAACTTTCCGCCGTGAGAAATCTTCTAAAATATTTTTACAACAAAGACAAACTGCCAGGCAACGTGTCGTCGAAGGTCGCAACTCCAAAACTGAGGGAGAAGGATATCATTAGGCTTGAGATTGACGAAGTAGTAAAACTCCTAAATTCCGCGGAAAATCCAACGGAAATCCTAACCAAACGCCAAAGAGAATATAGCAAATTAACGCGCAAACGCGACGTTGCGATTTTTACACTACTACTGGGGACTGGGATTCGCGTGAGCGAATGTGTTGGGCTAAATGTCGACGACATTGATTTTAACGAGAACGCTTTTAAAGTCGTGAGAAAAGGTGGGCATCAGACTGTTTTGTATTTTTCGGACGAAGTCGCAAAAGTCCTTGGCGAATATGTAAAGGATCGTGCTGAAATTAAAAACATTGCGCCAGAAGAACGTGCTTTATTTTTGTCGCTTCAAAATAAAAGGCTATGTGTGCGGGCAATTGAACAGTTAGTCAAGAAATTTAGCCTTGCGTGTTTCCCTTTAAAACACATTACTCCACACAAACTTAGGAGCACTTTTGGCACGAATCTTTATCGCGAAACGGGCGATATTTACATAGTTGCAGACGTGCTTGGGCACAAAGACGTGAACACAACGAGAAAACACTACGCGGCAATTTCTGAAAACAGCAGGCGAAATGTCGCGAGAATTATTAAACTTCGAGAAGATTAAAATTTTCAAAAATGTTAGAACATATGTTTGACATATGT
>CAYJEF010000129.1:0-2196 GCA_964369125.1 uncultured Christensenella sp. | reverse complement strand
ATTACATAAACAGCGAAATTCCAGAAACAATGACTGTAAAAATCAAAAGTTTCTCAAGAGTTTTTTTAGAAAGTGACAAAAAAGTTTTTAAAGAAATTGCGAAAACTCTAAAGTCCCAAAACTTAAAAAACGTCATTTTTGACATTAGAGGCAACGGTGGTGGAACTGATGAATATTTTAAACATTTTTCAATTTTTACCAACAAAACCATTGCTTTAAAAGAAAGATATAGAGATTTATTTTTGGGCAAAAACCGCGAATATGAAACAAAATTTATTGAGGGAGAACCAGGAGATTTTGAACTTAACAAGTTTTTGCTAGTAGATAAAAACGTTTTTTCCTCGGCGGAAACATTTACGACTCTTTGTAAACAGAGCGGTTTTGCAACCATAATAGGTGAGCAAACAAGAGGCGAAGGGGCTGGTCTTACGCCGTTGTCAGTTCAAATCACGAACTCGAACTACACCGGCAAATATAATAAGTCTGGTGCCGTCATTAATGGAATAAAAATCACAATTCCAATCGAAGCACCCGTGAATGTAAAGGGAGAAATTGATTACGAAAACTCCTACAACACCACACCAGACATTGTTTGCAACAGAAATGATGCAATGCAAATAGCCCTAAAACAGATTGAAAAACTGAACGAGCAGAAACTCTCACAACAAATGTGAAATAATTTTCGTTTTCATTCTGCCAAAACTCAATATTGACATTCTGCGCATTTATGATAAAATTTGTTTATCGAAACAAAATAAATTCTTACGTTACATATTTGGCAAAACAAGTTTTGATAAATAAAACTTTGGGAGTAATAATGAACAGACTTATACACGACCGAGAAAGCAAAATTACCGAAATCCAGTATTTAGAGAAAATGCACGACAATCTAAGAGCAATTTACCGCAAACCCGGAACAAATATTCGCGAACGAAGCAAAACTTTAATTTGCCTCGAAATTGTCGAAGACAAACTTATCTCCCTAAAAAATATAAAAAAATCAAAGGCGCTGATATACCTTGGGAAGTCGCTCATTCCTGTGCCAGTTAAGAACGACAAGTCTGAACTCGTCGACCATTTTGTATCCACTTCTTGCAAATTCTACTATTCATTCGAGACCAATAGTATTAGATATGAGGTTTGTGAAAAAGACGAGAATCTCGAGAGCGAAGACAAAACGAATATTTTAGAAAACGCCATCGACGCACATGACCTAGCGAGCATAAAACAGCAATTTGAGAAAAATATGCTTTATGCCACAGCTTTCCCAGAAATCGAAATAATTGCTCACGAAGAATTTTACCAAAATTATCTCAATGATTATTTTGATGGAAAAGCAACGGTGGACCAGACTGTGGCTGATATTAGGCGAGACCTTGCCCTTGGACTTGTTAATTTCAACAATAAAATCGACACAAAAGCGCTAGAAAACTATATCATTCGCGTAATAGAAAACAAAGATCTTCAATCTTGGGGCGAATTGAATGAAACCCTAAAGGACGAATTTTTGGACAAAAATATCCTAAAAAATTTCGCCCAAAAACCCGCTGAGAAAACTCAAGACCGCGAACCATCTTTCTTCGATTGCTAATATAACCTAAAAAGTCACACATTTTGGAGATAAAAAAGTGAACAGATTACTCATCGAACGCAAAGCAGAAATTACCGCATATTATAAACTTATTGGTATGATGCGAGGATTTTTGAAAGATGCCATACACTCTGACGATTATGTTGATGTGTTAAATAAGAAAACATTTACCCCACACGAGATTAAAGTCATCGAGTTATACGACAAAATGAACAAGCTCGAGACTTCAAAACTTGCGTTTTTCATAGGCACTGTTTGCGAAAACCAAGTTGTCAGAGTGGAGGCTGAGGAATCATATTACACAAATATTTTAAAGGAAAGTAGAATTTTTTATAAATTTGACACAGGCATCGTCGTGGGCAGAACTTTTGTATACGACCCAAATAGCGTAGATTATGGAATGACCCAATTTCCAAACGTGATTGATGTGTCGTGCTTCAAACTTATGGACAAAGAAGGCAGATTTTTCAATACCGACGCTATTGATAAGTGCGTTTTGAGATATATAAATAAATTTAACTTTCAAAAATGGACCGAAGTGTTTGCCAAACTAAACGAAGACCTTGATTTAGGCAGAAATATTTTCAAAATGTATAATGAAATTG
>CAYJEF010000128.1:0-2216 GCA_964369125.1 uncultured Christensenella sp. | reverse complement strand
CTTCAAAGACAGTTTCTTCAGGTTTTCCGTCGTCGTATATTAGTTCCACCTTTGCTTTTCTAAATAGTCCGCCTTCGTCAAGGATTTTGACGTCCACTTCTTCAAGTGCTACGCCCAATTTTTTTAGTCCTTGGTCAATAGCTTTTTGAACATTTTTTGCGCTCTCTTGGATTTTTTTCATTTTATTTTTCCTTTTATCTTCTATATTCTACTTTTGTTTTTTCGTAGTTTTTCTTTTCGTTTTTTTCCTCAATTTTGTTGGAAATATATGTAGTTAAAGGAGTTAATGCCGTAGACATAATGGAGTTTATGATAATATACACGGCAAAAATCGCACTACTATTAAGGGTAAAAATCACCATGGTTGCCGGTAATATGTACATAAGAATTTTCATAGACCCGGCTTGAGTCTGAACCACTTGCCCTTTGTTTTTGACTTGTGTTAGCCTTTTATTTAGCCATTGCGAAAAGAATGTGACCGCTAGCACAATAATAGACAGTATATAATAACCATTCGCGCCATTCACGCCAGTCTGATCATTTAAGAGTTTGTCCATCACGGTGTTGTATGTCGCTTCGCTAACAGTTGGGTCGTATGCTTTAAAATCTTCGAAGTTTAAAATTGCGCTTGTCGTCAATTTGTCAGATCGCCAAATATTCTTAATCCAAAAGAATTCGTCTTTAATTTGGTTGTATTCACTGAACACTTCGCCAGTCGCATCGTTATGAGAAGATAGTCTGTATAACGCAACCTCTTCTATCGCCTCTTCTTCAGTTTTTCCATTGCTTTTTAATTCTTCAATCTTTTGAGTTTCTTTTATTTCAATATACGCGCCTTGATCCTCCGCTCCCGTATATTCCACGCTATTTAGGTCAATACCAAGATAACCCTCAAGGTAACTCGCGTTATATGAAGAGTAGTATGTTTGTTGCAACTGACTATATTGCGCCTTAATTTTGTAGGCAGCAATAGATTGCATAGAATTAAACAAAGTAATAAATATCGTGAGTGTCAGTGCCATATAGGCTAACATCACTATGCACGAACTCTTTGTGTTGACGCCACTTCTTTTATAAAGTTCCGTCTGTTTTTGATAAAGCAGCGTTTGATTTTGCCCGTATGCTTTCTTTAATTTATCCAGCTGTGGAGCCAACTTTGCTTGAGCGCGCGTAGTTTTATTAGTATAAAATCTTTGCAAAAAATCCATAGGTGAAAGAATAAGTTTTAGGACAATAGTAAAAATAATAATTGTCCAAGTATAACTACCCATAAAGTCAAAGATTTTTATTAGTGATGCCCAAAAGTTGCCTTCTGGCCACGCTGTAAGCAGCATGTTTACAAAATCCATTTTATTTTCCCTTTAATGTTTGGTTTAACAGGGTCGAACCCACCTTTACTCCAGGGGTTGCATCTAAAAATTCGCTTAATTCCAAGTATTGCACCTTTAATTGCGCCATATTCGTCAAGTGCTTGTAAAAAGTATGTGGAGCAAGACGGCTCATATCTACATGATTTTGGAAGAAGTGGAGATATGCAAAATTTGTAAAAATAAACAAAAACTCTTTCAATTATGAGTATTGGTAGAAGTATTATGAAAATAAATTTTTGTAAAATTGTTTTATTTTTCATTTTGAACTTTTATTAGTAAAGTTTCCACATTTTTACATAATTCAGTGTAAGATAGCGTATTTGAGCCAATTTTTGCTATAAAAACATAGTTATTCCGACCCAATTCCTCAATTTTACTTTTAATTATCTCTGCCAGTCGTCTTTTAATTTTATGTCTAACAACGCTGTTGCCAACTTTGTTAGAAATAGAAAACCCAATCTTTGAATATTTTAACCTTGTCTGCGTAACATACAGCGACAAATATTTTGTATGATAAGATTTCCCTTTACGATAGATAAAAGAAAACTCCCTCTTTTTTTTAAGTCTGTTTATTCTTTTTAGCATATTTTGTTCTTTTATGCAGAAAGTTTCTTTCTGCCACGATTTCTGCGTCTTTTCAGCACTTTACGTCCATTTGCCGTGGACATTCTCTCTCTAAAACCGTGAACTTTACTTCTTGTTCGCTTGTTTGGGCGATATGTTGTGACGTGCATAATTTCCTCCTGTCCGTTTTACAATTCTAGATTTGTCTATGTATTTTGTTTTATGAGTCTCGAATTGTTAGTTTTCTATTTTAAATCTAGTAAGGGTAGTGTAGGATATTTT
>CAYJEF010000127.1:0-2253 GCA_964369125.1 uncultured Christensenella sp. | reverse complement strand
ATCCTCAATTTTTTGTTCTAAAGCGATAAAATTATCTTTAATGCAAGAAAAAATCCCAAGTGAAAAATCTCGTTCCTCATCATTTTCAACTTTGTTTTCTTCAAAAATAAGGTTTTCGTCAACATTTTTATTGAAAAGATATTCAAATATTAAGAAAAATCCACACGCCCTTGCATCACTTCTGCTCATAATATTACTCCAAATTCTTGTAAATAAACTTAAAAAATCTCCCTTGTTAAAAGTAACAAGGGAAAATAAATTAGTATTTTGCTAAATCTTCTCTTGAAAATTCAACGCCTAGCACATGAATGTTTATACTGTCTATCTTCGCGCTTATCATATTTGAAATGCCATTCTTTACGTTTTCCTGAACACGGTAGGCAACGTCTGCAACGCTGTAGCCTAGGAAAACTTTGAGATAGATGTCAATAATCAAGTTTTTGTTTTGCGTGTAGGAAACTTTAACGCCTTCAAAAATATTGCTTGAAAAGAACTTTTTGAATTTACTGGTGAAGTTTGCGCAAAGCGAAGCCACACCACTGATCTCTTTTGCGGCAAGGTTGATGATAGACAGCATAATGTTTTTGCCACAATATACTCTGCCTTCCTCAGTTTTCTCGTAAAGTTCGCCGTTGACAAACATAAATTTACCCCTGTTATTTTACTCAAAATAGTATAACACGGGGGCGGTATTTATGCAATTAAATTTTTACTCCACAGGAATTATCTTTATATAATCAATATCGCGTTCCACTTGAGATTGGATAATGTCTACGATTTTAGCCACTTCGGACTCCGTGAGTTCACTGCTTTGCACCAAAATATTTATGTATGTTGACGAATAATTCACGAGCGCCTCCGAAAATCCCTTTGCCTTAATAAGCCCCTCCATATTCACCTCAAGGGTCATTGCTTCTAATAGAGAATTTATTTGTTGTTCAGCGTTTTGTTTCGCTTCGGTGGAACTCGTCTCACTTCTTAAAATCTCGTTGTAAAGGTCAATACATTCGTTCCTCGTGGTTACCCTATCACTTTTGCAAGTCGAAAAAAACGACGAAGTGGAATAATTGGACCCAAACGAATTCGCTTCTACATTTGTAGAATTGTTCAGCACAATATTTAGGACGCCCGTTATCACTAGTAGGACAAACATTGAGAGTAAAATTATGATTTTTTTCTTTTTTGTAAACATTTTCATACCTCCAAAAAAATATTTCTTAGGCAAAAATTTCGATTTTTGACGCTGGCAGGCTAAACATAGCCTGAGTTAGCCTCAAAATTTCCATTTTTACTTTTGTATCTTTCGCACCGCTTGCCACGACAATTACGGAAATCGGCTTTGGCAAAATCTCTTGAAGTATAATAGGCTCGCTTTGTCCTTCATCTGTTGAAATTAGCACTGGGCTTTTTGTCTCCACTTTTGTCCCGTCAGAAAGAGTTTTAGTTTCAATTATGTATGCAATTTCTGTCTCAATTCCCTCCTCAAACAACAGCATTACCTTCACACTTCCAGCGTTACTCATTGAAGAAATCAGGCTTTCCAGGTCATTTATTAAACTTTTTTCATATGATTCAAGAGTAATTTTTGTTGTGTAAGTCTTTTGTTGCGTGTTATTCTCTGTTTTCTCGTTGGTATTTAAAAAAGACGAGAAATATATCAGCAAAATTATGGCAATAAACAAAACAATTAGAATAATGTCTAGGTGTTTAATTTTTCGTAACTTGTCCAAGAGTGGACTAATGAAATTTTTTTTTGCAACTTCACTCATAGAAAACCACACTTTCCTCGCTTACACATAAACTTTTTTTGATTATAGCCATAATGTGCACTTTTCACGCTTATAATGGTCACTTTCGCTTATATCTTTGACCATTGCCAATTGGTGTGAATAAAATCTTTTAGCCAATTTGCAAAAACGAGCATTTGTTTATTTCAAGAAGCCTTTATAGTGTCTCATCATAATTTGCGACTCAAGTTGTTTGTTGAATTCAAGTGCCACTGACACGACAATCAACAAGCCTGTTGCCGAAAATGCTCCACCAAATCCTAATGCCCCGTTTCCAGATAGTGCTTGAAACACAAAGGTTGGGATAAGAGATAATGTTGCAAGGAACAACGCTCCGAAAAGTGTAATACGGTTGTTGATTTTGCGTAGATAATCACTTGTCGGTTTTCCTGCTCTGATACCGGGGATAAATCCGCCGTACTGCTGAATGTTTCTTGAAACATCATCAGGATTGAACTGTATCATT
>CAYJEF010000126.1:0-2263 GCA_964369125.1 uncultured Christensenella sp. | reverse complement strand
ATGTTAAACGACAAAAACTCTTTAATAATTTGAACTTTATGAAACCAAACACAATCAAACATTTTATAAAAACAATTTTGTATGCTAAAATATCTACTAATAATGTGCACATTTTGCGATTAAAGGAGAGTTGTTTTTGAAAACGAACATTCTATTGCTTAGTTTGTGTAATGACCTGTCAAAATTCGTTAGTAGGCGTCTTGCAAACGATATGGAAATGTATTATTTGGACACCGACGCCCTTCTTAAATACAATATCGGAGACGAATCAAACGTTGAAAAACTATGTGGTGAGCAATATTTGAACAAACTGAAAAAGAAAGTGTTAAGCGACATTTCGGACTTCGACGCCTCGTTTATTTATATGCCATATGCGCTATTTTTGGAGAACGACAACGCGAATAAACTTAGGAGGAGATCGAATATTGTCTATTTGAAGCTAAGTAAAGCCGACTATATTTCGGTTTTGAAAAAGAACAAAAATGCGAAGGAGGCGGAGGTGGAAATGTTGGGCTTTGATATTCGCGACGAATTTCTTGACAAAAACTGCGACATATGCGTGAAACTTTCTTCGCCAAGTTACGAAGACGCCACCTTTACTACCAAGAAGCGCATTGACAAATATTTGCTATAAAAACGGGGGAAATAAAATGGAAAGAGATTTGATAAATTATTTACGTGTGACGTCGTGCCTTGAGATTGAGCGGGCGAAATCCGGGCACCCCGGCGTGAGTTTAAGTATGGCGCCTACAGCGTTTATGGTCTACAAGCACGCGTTTTTAAACCCAAACGAACCAAACTTTATAAATCGCGACCGAATAGTGTTTTCGGCGGGGCACGCGAGTGCACTAGTGTATGCGTGTTTGAACCTCTTTGGTTATGATATTTCAACAAATGATTTGCAAAATTTCAGACAACTAAACAGCAAAACTCCGGGACACCCCGAAGTCGGCTTGACGCCTGGAGTGGACGCCTCGACTGGACCTCTCGGGCAAGGAATTGGTATGGCAGTTGGCATGGCGATTGCCGAAAGTTATCTTCGAAATCGCTACGAACGGGGGAGTTTGAGCCCAATTTCGCACTACACTTTTTGCCTTGTGGGCGACGGCGACCTTATGGAAGGTGTGGCGTGCGAGGCGATTTCACTCGCAGGGCATCTAAAATTGAATAAACTTATTTTGCTGTATGACAAAAACGATATAACTATCGAGGGACAATCATCGATTGCAAACAGCGAGCATGTTGCGAGTAAATTTCTCTCACAAAATTGGAACGTCATAAACGTTGCAAATGGGAACGACGAAGAGGAGATTGAGCGCGCTATTATGAGCGCCAAAACAAGCGACAAACCGACTGTTATAATAGTGAACACAAAAATTGGCTTTGCAAGCGAAATGGAGGGCGACGCCAGCGTGCACGGCAAACCGCTAAACAGCGCGCAGATTGCGAAATTACGAGAAAATCTTAATTATTTTGCGCCAGATTTTGTCATTCCCGAACGTGCCAAAAATGACCTTGAAAAATTAAAGCAATCAAAGCAGAAAAGTTGGCAAGAATATTTGCTTATGCTTGACGAATACAAGCGAAAATTTAAAGACGAATTTAGTGAACTTAACAATCTTGACGAACATTTTATGGTCGATTTCTCGTCGTTTTTGGGTGAAAAAAAAGATAAATTTGACGGCAGAAACGAGGGACATTTACTCATAAACAAACTGGCGGGAATAATGCCAAACTTGCTGTCTGCCAGCGCCGACCTCACGCCGTCCACACGCACGAATTTTAGGGATTTTGGCTTTTTTAGCCCTAGCGAAAGACAAAATCGCAACCTTGCTTTTGGTGTTAGGGAACACGCGATGGGCGCTGTGTGTAACGGGATAACTTTGCACGGCGGACTGCGCGCAATTTGCTCCACTTTCCTAGTGTTTGAAAACTATATGGCTCCTGCCGTTAGAATGTCGGCGTATATGGGAGCGCCTGTTTTATATTATTTCACACATGACAGCGTTTGCGTGGGCGAGGACGGACCAACACACCAACCAATTGAGCAACTTGCCACCCTTCGCGCTCTCCCAAACCTCTTTGTTTTTCGCCCTTGTGGCGTGAGCGAACTCCACGCCGGATTTGAATTATTTTTCAAAAATAACCGCCCACAAGCAATGATTATTCCCCGCCAAGTGACGGGCGTTTGTGGCGACAATTTCGCTAGTGCTACTCGCGGTGGATATGAAATTTACAAGCCAAAAGGGAGTGATATTACTAT
>CAYJEF010000125.1:0-2270 GCA_964369125.1 uncultured Christensenella sp. | reverse complement strand
GTTATGCAATTTGCATAATTTTTTTATAAAACTAGAAATAATTTTGAATATATTCGAAAAATTTTTTATATGACGCAAGTTGTCATTATATTTTAGTTATACTAAAATTGTTAGGAGAGGATAGCGAGTGGAGGACAGGGTATATTTTGTTATTGATATGAAGTCTTTTTTTGCGTCGGTGGAGTGCAGTGAGAGGGGTCTCGACCCGGCTACCACCAACCTGGTCGTTGCCGACGAGGAGCGAAGTAGCGGTACCATTTGCCTTGCAGTCACGCCAGCGTTAAAAAAGTTAGGCGTCAAGAACCGTTGCCGATTGTTTGAAATTCCAAAGACGATAGAATATATTGTCGCCAAACCGCGTATGAAAAAATACATTGAATATTCCGCCGAAATCTACGCGATTTACTTAAAATATATCGACAAACGCGACATTCACGTCTATTCAATCGACGAATGTATCATCGACGCGACGGACTACCTAAAACTCTACTGTTTGCGTGCGAAAGATTTTGCCGTCAAACTTATGGAGGAAATTTGGAGCACTTTGCACATTCCGAGTAGTGCTGGCATTGGCACGAATATGTATCTTGCCAAGATTGCTTTAGACATCACTGGCAAAAAAACCCCCGATAGTATCGGCTGGCTGAATGAGGAAAAATACAGGCGAACGCTCTGGAATCACCGCCCACTACGCGACTTTTGGCAAATTTCGCACGGCACCGAAGCGCGACTCGCGAAATTTGGGATTTTTGATATGGAGGCGTTAGCGCACGCCGACGAGAAATTGCTGTATAAGGAATTTGGAGTGAACGCAGAACTACTCATCGACCACGCGTGGGGGCGAGAAAGTTGCCTGATGAGCGACATAAAAAAATATAAATCAAAGTCAAAATCTATTTCGTCGTCGCAGATTTTACCCTGTAACTATACTTTCAGCGAAGCAAAAATCGTCCTGCAAGAGATGATTCAAAACGGGTGCTATGACCTAATTAGCAGAAATTATGCCACAAATTTTATTATGGTTTTCGTGGAATATGGCGACAAACGAGGTGACGGCACAAAGGGTATTTCGCATTTGTGTGCTACCACAAACCTCTATTCTATTATCATAAAATCTGCAGTCAAAATTTACGACGACGTGGTAGATATGTCGCGTCCCGTCAGGCGAGTCGGCTATGACTTTATGAACATAGTGCCAGATTGCGACGAGAAATATGATTTTTTCACCGACTTAAATCTGGTGGAAAAGGAGAAAACGAAAACAAAAACCGTCTTGAATGTGAAGCAAAAATACGGCAAAAATTCGCTAATTAAAGGACTCGACTTAGACGAAAAAGCAACGCAAAGAGAACGTAATATTTCTATTGGAGGTCATAAAAGTGGAGAGAGTTAAGATGCCACGCGAACAGCGCGCAAAGCAATTTTCGTCGTTTGATGCCCTAAAAGGTTTGCACGACGAATTAAAAGAAAAGGAAAAAGAGCACGAAAATAGAATAAAAAATCAACGAAAACTAGAGAAAATTGACGACGAAAATTAACAATATTTAGATAAAAATCATAGAACAAACTATGACTGAATATATTTTAATTTTCGACAGTGGCAGTGGAGGTAAATACGTCCTAGGGCAATTTGAAAAAGTTTTGCCAGCCGAAAACTATATTTTTTTTTGCGACAAAAAAAACTGTCCATATGGCAACAAAAGCAAGGAAAAACTAGAGTCAATCGCAATAAATTCCATTAAAAAAATCACAGAAAAATACCACATAAAAATGATTATAGTCGCATGCAACACTCTTAGTAGTATGCTAAAACAAGAGATAAATTCACAATTTTGCCACTTGCCAGTTTTGTTTATACAGCCTAAAATCAGTTTAAAAATTTTGAAGTCGCCCACACTTTTAATTGCGACCACAAACACCATTAACCATAACAAAATAATACAAAAATATGACGGAAATATTAACTTATATCTTCAAAGTTTTGCGACGCTTGCAAAGAAAATTGATGAGCAAGACTATGAATATATAAAAAAGTTTTTGAAACAAAAACTCACAAAATATAAAAGCAGTAAAATAAAAAATGTCGTCCTAGGATGCACGCATTATAATTATATAAAGGACGAAATTAAAAATGTTCTAGGGGAGGAAATTACATTTCTGGAAAACTCTAAAAACATTGCAATTAAAGCAAAAAAAATTTTAATAAGAAATAATAAATTGCAAAGCAATTGCGAAAATCCCGACAAAATTTTTATTGACGAAATCTAAAT
>CAYJEF010000124.1:0-2274 GCA_964369125.1 uncultured Christensenella sp. | reverse complement strand
GTGCTATACTAAATTACATTCTAAAATTAAAGGGGTTTAAAAATGGTAGAAGTTATCGAAAGAGAGAAATTTATGGGAGAAGATTTTTGTTTGTATGAAAAACTTGACAAAGTAATGAAAAATTGTTTTGGAAAAAAAGTCTCTTGTAGCAAAATTATCACCGAAAAAATGAAAGGGGTTGTCTATTCCTTAGTTTACTCCGAAAATAATCTTGAAGATCTCGTTTGTATGGTCAAAATTAATAATATCGATGCTAATGAAATTTACCACCTTTTACTCACTATTGGAAAAGACGACATTGTGATGGTCAATAATAAAATTGAAGGCGAAATGTCAAAGAGAAAGGCGAGAACTATGGTCCACGAATTGTTGGAATTTAAAAAAATTGAACACTTAAAAAGCGCGAAAAATAGCGCAAAAAAACACGCTGAATTTGTATGTCCAGAACAAGCACAAAAATCCAATGAAAACTCTCTTAGTCTATAATTAAATTAAAATAAAAATCCACCAAGATTATTGGTGGATTTTTATTTTATTCCAACTTGTCCTCAAGTTCGGTCTGCATCTCACAATGCATCTTCACGGCTTGCTCCACGTCTTTTGGTGGGGCAGGGGTCACGGGATAATAGCCCGCTGCTTTCATAACTTCAAAAATCTCGAAATTTTCCTTTGAAATATCTTTGTGTTGGGATTCAATCAAATCTCGAAGTGGCTTGTTTGAGCACTCCATGCCAAAACTGCTGTTCATATTTAGCAAAAATTTCGTTGCAATAAGTGCGTCTTGCAAAATTTCCTGTTCACTCATTTTCACCCCCTCTCGCCCTTTAAAAATCCCAGTAGTCCCGTGTGATGTGTAAGGTGTGTGTTTGCCATCTTGTCAAACATTGCTTTGAGTTTTCTGTCTTGCACCATTTCGCTGTAATATTTACTCTTCACAGCCACCCAGTTTTCAAAAGTCATTAGTTCATTCAGTGCGGATAAATCTTTCGTTGTAATTTGTTCACTCATAATTTTCCTCCTTGACAAAAATTATTTCCCGAAATATTTTTGCTAAACAAAAAAAGTTTTGTATTAAAATAATTTGGAATATTAGGCATATTTGTTATACTAAAAATAAATAAGGAGAGAAATTATGGAAATGAAATTTTATAGATGTGCTATATGTGGCAACATTATCTCGTATGTCCATCGTTCTGGCGTCAAAGTTATTTGCTGTGGGCAAGAAATGGAGGAAATTGTGCCAAATACAACTGACGGCGCGCACGAAAAACACGTTCCAGTCGTTACAGTAAGCGGAAACAAAGTAACTGTCAAAATTGGAAGTGTCGACCACCCAATGATTAAAGAACACTACATACAATGGATTGCCCTGCAAACTTCTGGCGGGAACCAGCGCAAAGAATTAAAGCCAGGGCAAAAACCCGAAGTCGAGTTTTATCTTGCACCCAATGATAAAGTGCAAGCCGTGTATGAATATTGCAATTTGCACGGACTTTGGAAAGCATAAATAGTAAATAAAATCACACTTTCATCTTGTCAAAAAGCGCTTTATTACAGAGCGCTTCTTTTGATTCGTGCTTTATTTCAAGAGCGAGTTTGTTATACTCCTCCGATTGTCATATTATGATATTTGTTTGTGCCATGTGTTGTGAATTTGTTACCTATGCTTTCACATTATAGTCAATAACAACGTCTTCTTCTCTAAATGACAGTTGAGTCATCTTCACGCCAGCGTTATTTAGAATGTATCTACTGACGACAAAGGGGTCTTCGTCGTGATATTTGTCTGAAAGATACAAGACTTCTTTAATTCCAGCCTGCACAATGGCTTTGGCGCATTCGTTGCAAGGGAACAAAGTCACATAAAGCCTGCAACCTTGCACGGGAAGAGTAGTGTTTAAAATAGCGTTTAGTTCGGAATGCACAACATAGGCATATTTGGTTTTTTGAAATCCGCCCTCGCGTTCCCAAGGAATGTCGTCGTCGCTTGTCCCTCTTGGCGTGCCGTTATAGCCAATGGAGACGACTTTGTTCTCGTCGTTTACTATGCACGCGCCCACCTGCGTGTTTGGGTCCTTGCTCCTTTTTGCAGACAAAAGTGCAATCCCCATAAAATATTCGTCCCACGAGATGTAATCATTTCTTTTAGGCATATTTTACCCCCACAAATTATTTATTATATATTACCACCAATTTCAAAGTTGACAAAATGATATTTTGTTAGTTAATTTTGGGCAATTTTAACATTTTTTGAGTAAACAGAGTAATATACAT
>CAYJEF010000123.1:0-2293 GCA_964369125.1 uncultured Christensenella sp. | reverse complement strand
AAATTGAGTCATTTTTGCATCATTTTGCACCAATTTTTGAGGACGAAAATATTAAAAAAAGTCTTTTTGACACAAAAACAATTAAGCATTTTTTAAAAACAAATGGTGGGATAAATTTGCTTGGCGTGGACTTTGATGTTACTTTGGCATACTATTTATTAGTGGCTGGCGAGCAAAATGCAACGAAACAAAATTTACTTTCGCACTATAGTTTAAGCCCCGAATATGGCAGTTTGAATTTGTTTTATTTAAAAGAATATTTGGAAAAAGATTTAGAGGAAGCGAAGTTGGCTGGGCTTTATCATAACATTGAATTCCCGCTGATTGACGTCCTTTTTGATATGGAAAATGTCGGGTTTATGGTGGACAAAAAAGTCCTGAAAGACTTAAAAAATCGCTATGAAATTGAGACATATGAAATGGAACAAACCATAAAACGCCTCGGGTTTTCAAACGCAAACTTTAGAAAAAACGACATTGACGATGACGCGAATAATGAAAATTTATTTACAGAAAGCGACGTCACTTTGGAGAATGACAATCAAACTGACGAAAATTTGGTTGGTCTTGAAGCCGAAAAATTTAATGTAAATTCGCCAAAACAACTGGCAACACTGCTGTTTGACAAACTTAAACTAACTGTGGCGGGCAACAAAAAACGCTCTACAAACTCCGACATTTTGGAGGAAATGTTTGACCTTCACCCAATTATTCCAGCGATAATTCGCTACAGAAAAATTAAGAAAATTTTGACGACTTACATTGAACCATACGAAAAAATGTTACAAAATAAAACTAGCCTAATTCACACAAGTTTCAACCAAACGCTAACGGCTACGGGGAGACTTTCGTCCAGCGAGCCAAATTTGCAAAACATTCCGGTGCGTGACGACGAGGGCAGGAATTTGCGAAAAATGTTTGTGACACGGCACGAAAATGGGGCGCTTGTTAGCGCAGATTATTCACAGATTGAACTGAGACTACTTGCACATATGAGCGGGGACGAGAAGTTGATTGACGCGTTTAACCGCAATATTGATATTCATACGCTTACAGCCAGCGAAGTTTTTCACGTGAATATCACGGAGGTCACACCAAAGATGAGGCGTATGGCGAAGGCTGTGAATTTCGGCATTATTTATGGCATTTCGGACTTCGGTCTGGCGCAAAACATTGGCACTTCACGCAAGAAAGCGAAGATTTACATTGAGGAATATTTCTCACATTATCCAAAAATAAAAGCGTATATGGACAGTAATATTCTCCTTGCCAAAAACTCTTTGTTCGCGCGTTCAATTTTTGATAGGCGTCGCAAGGTTTTGGAACTTCTGTCGCCAAATTATAACACAAGGCAATTCGGCGAACGTGTTGCAATGAATATGCCACTGCAAGGTTCTGCCAGCGACATTATAAAACTTGCGATGATAAACGTGAGTCGTAAACTAAAAGAATTGAAATTAAATAGCAAACTGATTTTGCAGGTGCATGACGAACTGATTATTGACGCGCCAAAAGAAGAGATTGCTATTGTTAGTAAACTCCTGAAAGACGAAATGGAAAGTGCAGTGAAGTTGTGCGTCCCGCTGACTGTGGACGTGAACGCAGGCAAGACGTGGTTTGATTGCTAAAATTTTGCACAGCAATTTTCCCCGTATTAGTTACCAAAAATATTCTTGCGAAAAATATTTTTAAAAGCATAATAAAAAATAAAAATTGCAATAAACTATCAATATGAAAGTAAAAAAGAAGAAAGGTAATAAAACAGGCTATTTTCTCGTGTTTTTTATTGCGGTTGCGCTAATTTTAGGCGGGGCATTTCTTTTGTATCAAGTGAAATATCCCGTGAAATATGAAAATTTCATAATAAAATATTCGTCGCAATATGCACTCGACAAGACTATGGTGTGCAGTTTGATCAACGAGGAAAGCAGTTTTAATAAAGACGCTGTGTCGGCAAAAGGCGCAATGGGTCTTATGCAAATAACGCCCGCAACTGGGGAATTTATCTCTAATAAACTGGGCGAAGAATTTATGAAAGAAAATTTACTCGACCCAGAAACAAACATAAGGTATGGCTGTTTTTATTTAGATTATTTAAGGGCAAAATTTGTGGACGAAGAAGTGTATCTCTCTGCATATCACGCTGGTGAAACGACTGTTAGACTGTGGCTATCAAACCAAAATTTGAGCAAAGACGGCGTGACGCTTGAAAAAGTGCCATACAAAATAACTAGGGAATACACGACTAGTATTTTGCAAGGAAAAAATCACTATGTTGGCAGAATATAAAGAG
>CAYJEF010000122.1:0-2312 GCA_964369125.1 uncultured Christensenella sp. | reverse complement strand
GTATTTAAATTCAAATTATTCGACAAAGTATTTTATAATTATTCATACACAAAATTATTAATTATTAACTTTTGCTAATAATTATTCATTTTGAATTAAAAATGCAATAAATGTTTCATGTGGAACAATTAATAAATAAACTTAGTATTAATAGTTATAAAAAAATAACTATTAATAAAATTTATTTCCTTGACTGTTTGTTCGGTTGTATAAAAATATATTTTTGGAATATAGATTATCATTATATCTCACGCTAAAATTTTTGGTCGATAATGAAAATTATTGTGTTTTTTTGGAAAATTCTGGGTGATATTTGTTTGCAATGAAATATACTTTATGATAATATGTATACTAATAGAATTGGAGGGATGTCGATTGAAGACTAACAAATCAAAAGGGTTAATGTTTTTTGTAATTTCGCTTATTGCGATAATTCTTTTGATATATTTCACCGGGGGCGCTAATAATGGCACAAAGGTCATTCTTTTGGGCTCTTCTTTGGACGGAAACGGCACGATTGAAGAACTTATTGGTGTGCCAATAAGAGACGATCAAGGCGCAATTGTCAGTTATAATGCAGAAAGTAAGATTGCCTACATTGTTATAAGCGATGAAGGAAGAGGATATGTATTAAAAACAGGCAGTAATAATGCCGTAGCAAATATTACCAAAATTAGCGACTATTATTTCAATTTTGTGTCTGAACAAGAACTCGAGAAATTGCAAAATTATATAGACGACTATAATGCTTTTGCGCGAACCCATAATTTAACCGCAAACGAAGATGATCAGTGGGTTATCATATCAAAAGATTCCATTCACGTTGGAACGTCATGGTGGCAAAATATACTTCCATATATGAGCGTGCTTATCATAGTTGTTGTGGGATATATTTTGATTCGTAGCATTTTGGGCGCAAATTCAAAAAGTTTTAACTTTGGTAAAACTAAGGCGCAAATTGCGCATAACGTGAAGATAAAATTTAGTGACGTTGCTGGTATTGACGAGGAAAAAGAGGAATTGCAGGAGATTGTGGAGTTTTTGAAGAACCCACAAAAATTCACTGAACTGGGCGCGAAAATTCCAAAGGGAATATTACTTGTTGGGCTTCCTGGTACGGGCAAAACATTGCTCGCCAAAGCGATTGCGGGAGAAAGTAGCGTGCCATTCTTCTCCATAAGCGGTTCAGATTTTGTGGAAATGTTCGTGGGTGTGGGTGCGTCGCGTGTCCGTGATTTGTTCGAACAGGCTAAGCGCGAATCCCCTTGCATTGTGTTTATAGACGAAATAGATGCCGTAGGTCGTCAACGTGGAGCAGGTCTCGGGGGCGGGAACGACGAGCGCGAACAGACACTAAATCAACTGCTCGTGCAAATGGACGGCTTCGAGGATAATACGGGAATAATTGTTATTGCAGCAACGAACCGCTCCGATGTTTTGGATCCTGCACTTCTTCGACCGGGCAGGTTTGACAGGCAAATTTACATTTATCCACCAGACGTGCGTGGGCGCGAAATGATACTCAAAATTCATGCTAGAAACAAACCGATTGACAATTCAGTTAACTTCAAAAACCTCGCCCGACTGACCAGTGGGTTCACGGGTGCCGACATCGAAAACCTCCTGAACGAGTCCGCCATTTTAGCAGCACGCGAGAACAGGAAAAGTATCACTATGAATGACATAACAGAAAGTATAAATAAAGTGCTTATGGGTCCACAAAAGAAGAGCAGAATTATTACGGACAGCGACAAACGTCTCACTGCTTGTCACGAAGCGGGGCACGCTGTTATCGGAAAAGCGTTAGAACATTGCGATGTTGTGCAAGAAGTGTCGATCATTCCGCGTGGAATGGCGGCTGGATACACAATAAGTCGCCCAGAAAACGACGAAAGTCATATGTCATATAACAAATTGATCGCCAACATCACACAACTCTTAGGCGGGCGAGCGTCGGAAGACATTCTTATTAAAGATATTTCCACTGGCGCACAAAACGACATTGAGAGGGCCACTAAAATTGCGCGTAAAATGGTTACAGAATGGGGTATGAGTTCGCGTCTTGGACCTCTAAATTTTGCGACAACTAGCGAAGTTTTTATTGGCAGAGATTATCAAACCCAAGTGCAGTATAGTGAAAAGACCGCCGCGGAGATTGATAACGAAGTGAAAGCAATTATTGACGATTGTTACAAAAATGCTAAAGAAATTATCAAAAAGCACGTGAAACAAATTGATACAATGATTGAAGTGCTCCTCGAAAAAGAAACTATTTACTATAACGAAGTGGAACTTATTATGAAGGGTAAAAC
>CAYJEF010000121.1:0-2316 GCA_964369125.1 uncultured Christensenella sp. | reverse complement strand
GCTATAGACCAAACTCTCGTTAAATTTTAGCATAGAGATTTTATGTGACAAAAAATAAAAAGATTAAAAAACTTTCGATAATCGAAAGTTTTTTTGTTTCAAAATTATTATCGAAAGTATTTTTTAATTATTATTGAAGTGTTTTTGCTTTTAATTACAAATTTCAAAATGTTTTAAAGTGGAATGGAGGATACGGCGTCGAGGTTTAGGTCGCTTATTCCCGTGTTATTTTTCAAATTAAAATAACCTTGGCTTGCAATCATTGCGGCGTTGTCGGTGCAAAGAATGATATCCGGAAAATAAACTGAAACGCCACGAATTGCACCCTCTTTTGTGAGAGTCTCCCGCAAAAAACTGTTGGCGCTGACCCCACCCGCCACACAAAGAATTTTAATGTCAAACTCCTTGCAAGCGCGAATTGCCTTGTCTATCAGTGGCAATATCGCCTCAGTTTGAAATGAAAAGCAAATGTCGGCGGTGGGGATTTCTTTGTTCTTTTGTTTAAGGGCATTAACGTAATTGATTACGGCAGTTTTTAGTCCGCTGAAACTACTGTCGTATGAATGTTTAAAACTGTCCTTTGAAAATTTTATAAAATTTTCCCCTGACTTTGCCAATTTGTCTATCTTTGGTCCGCCCGGGTAGCCAAGACCTATAACTCGCGCCACTTTGTCGTATGCTTCGCCGATGGCGTCGTCAAGAGTGGAGCCGATTACTTTGTATGTCACATAGTCCTCCACTTTGACAATGGCAGTGTGTCCACCGCTGACGATGAGTCCAATGAACGGTGGGGTCAATTCTTTGTGCGAAATATAGTTTGCTGATATGTGCGCCCGAATGTGATTGACGGCAATTAGAGGAATATTTAGCGAATAGGCGAGCGCCTTTGCAAACGACACTCCCACCATTAAGGCGCCAATTAGCCCCGCGCCATAAGTCACCGCAACAGCGTCGATTTCATTAAGAGTTATTTTTGCCTCTTTGAGAGCAAGGTCCAGCACGTTTGTGATTGCCAAAATGTGGTTACGGCTCGCCACTTCTGGCACCACTCCCCCAAAGCGCGTGTGAATGTCAATCTGTGTCGAAATGATGTTACTTAGCACTTCGCGACCGTTTTTTACTACGGCACAAGAGGTCTCGTCACAACTGGTTTCTATACCCAAAACAAGGACATCTTTTTTGTTTTGCAATTTATTTACTTTTTCAATCATTTGTTCAAAATACATTTCTTTTCCTCTATTTTTTGGCGCAAAAATTATAAACTCTTTCTCAAATAGCACAAAATGAAAGGCTTGATGTCACCGTCCATAACTGCCGTAACGTTTGAAGTCTCATAGCCAGTGCGGTGGTCTTTCACCATAGTATAAGGGCAAAACACGTAGGAGCGAATTTGGCTCCCCCACTCAATTTTCTTGATGTCTCCCTTCATTTCCTTTAGGTTCTTTTGCGCTTCTTCTTCTTTGAGGACTGCCAGTTTACTGCGAAGGACACTAAACGCCATTTCGCGGTTTTGCAGTTGACTGCGCTCGTTTTGACAAGTCACGACTAGTCCCGACGGAAAGTGAGTTATGCGAATTGCGCTGTCGGTTTTGTTGATATGCTGTCCGCCGGCGCCACTACTGCGATAGGTGTCCACGCGAATGTCGTCGGGATTTATGACAATTTCGTCGTCTTCTTCAATTTCGGGCGTGACTTCCACGCTGGCAAAACTGGTGTGACGGCGCTTGTTCGCGTCAAATGGCGAGATTCGCACCAAGCGGTGGACGCCGAGTTCGGCTTTAAGGTAACCATACGCTTTGTCTCCAGATACAAGGAATGTTGCACTTTTTATGCCCGCTTCGTCGCCGTCTATATTATCAAGGATTGTAAGTTTGTATCCGTTGTCCTCACAAAATCTAAAATACATTCGATATAGCATACTCGCCCAATCCTGTGCCTCCGTCCCGCCAGCGCCTGCGTGAATGGAGACTATGGCGTCGCAGTTGTCATATTTGCCGTTTAGGAGCATTGCTATGGTGTTTTCTTCCAAAAACTCTTCAAAACTAGCAAGTTTATTGTTTAGTTCCGCTAGGGATTTTTCGTCGTCCTCAAGTTCGAGCAGTTCCAGCAAAAATTCGATGTCGCTTTCTTGGTTGTTTGCATACTTATAAATCTCAAGTTTTGATTCAATGGCTTTGATTTCCTTGCCATTCTTTTTCACCTTTTCCATATCTTGCCAAAAAGACTCGTCGTTCTGTTCGTCTTTTTTTTGCTTTAATATTGTCTTTAATTTTTCCGAGTCAAAGACACTCCTTAAGGTATTCACTTTTTTTAAGT
>CAYJEF010000120.1:0-2329 GCA_964369125.1 uncultured Christensenella sp. | reverse complement strand
TGACCTATGCCTTACCAAGGCATTGCGCTACCCCTACGCCACATCAGCAGGTGTTAAATTTTAGACAATTTTGGGTGAGTTTTTGATTTGTGAGTTTGTATGTCAATTAGCATTACCAAGGCATTGCGCTACCCCTGAGCCACACCAGTATAGAAGGAACTCCTACCAATTTGATTTAGGTTCGATGCACGCGATAAGTTCACGATGCGATCCAAAAAAAATGGTACAGTGAGAATATATCACACAAAAAAACAAAATGCAACCGCGCAGGCAAAAAATTTTTAAAAATCACGCAAAACAACTTCGGTAGATAATAAAAAATTTATATAAAAAATTTTTAAAAAATTCCCGTGCAAACTCCCTCCTCAAATTTTTTGTCTACCCCAAACCCTATGTAAAGAACAAATTTCTTCAATTTATTTGACTTTTTATCAATCAAACATTATGCTAAAATTGGATTATAAAGTGCGGTGCCAAATAATATTTTGGAGGAAACAAATGAATAGTTCAAGAGGCTTTTCGTCTTTGAAAGCAAAATTTGCGCTAGTTTTGTTTACCATATTTGCCCTATGTTTTGCGACATTTATGTGTGAAAACAGCACCTTTGCACATGCTTATATTATTAACGCTGAATACGACACTGCTGCTCAAAACTTAATAGAAATCTCCTACTACCCATACGATGAAACCGCTCAGGAACAAGTCGAAGAAAAACTCGACGCATATGCCACCCTTCACGAAGCCGAAGGAGTCTCTGAATCTCCCTACTACACTTCCGCCGAAGCAAAATACGCCAAACTTATCGCCCAGCGTACGTGTCTTCGTGACTATTTCAGCGCTTCCAGCGAGATTTTGAGCATAGTCTGTTATGCACAAGATAACAGTCGCATGCAAGCCCTAAGGTCAGACGACGCAATGACCGCCTATATTGACGCCAGGGGTAATCTTATTAGAGTGTATGATACCATAAGCATTATGAACTATGTAAACAGCATTCTTGCCGACGCAAAATATTCCCAGCTCAATAGCGAACGAATCTTCTATGTGGAGATCTGCTATCCGCCATACCTAACCGGCACTTTTGAATACTATGAAATACCGGCAACGGGCGAACCTGTCGAGAGGGATTTTAAATCGAAATTAAACGGCTTTGATAGTACTACAATGCTAATTACAAACAACAAAAAAACGCAAGCAAACGAAACTGGTTACGACGTCGTCGTTTCGCTAAAAGACAAAATAAAATATAGATGGAATGACGGCTCGGTGGACGACAAACACTATAATTTCGTAATTTTGCGAAAGAGAATTTCAACTGAAACGCTAAACGCCATTACTTTTGCAAACAAAACTGCCTACTATAATGGAACTGCGCATAGCGTTATGATTTCAAACTTATCTCCAAAACTATCTGTCGTGAGGCTAATCGTCAACGGCGAGCAAAGGCCCCTATCAGGTGTGTTTTCCGCCACAAATCCCGGCACATATATTGTCACAATGAGAGTAAGATCGGACAATAATCATTATATTTATGAACAAAACGGCACGCGAATGGACGAACTAGAACTAACCTCCACTTTAACAATTAAACCTCAGCAACTTACTGCCAACAGTGTAATAGTGGAGGACACAAATGGCTTTGATACCAGTATAAATTTTTATGTGCTAAGTGCCAGTCCTACGGAGCGCGACGACGCGAGTAGATTGCTATTACAAAAGAATATTATCGCAGAAAATGAGCAAGTTTGCAGTATGTTCCAAGCGTTCTTTGTCCAAAATGGTCAAGAAGTTCAGCCTGAGAACGATATGAATGTCCGAATGCTTATCCCCGAGGCTTTGCGTGGCGAAAATTTTCGCCTTGTTCATATCCACAATGTCAGCGAAAATGTTAATGAAATCTCAAATGTCGACTACGAAATAGATGGAAACTTCGTGGTTTTTACCGCAAGTAGTCTCTCGTCGTTCGCTTTCGTGTCGCAAATTCCGCCCGGTGTGAATGTTTTAAGTATAATATCAATAACCGCAGTTTGCCTTACCCTACTTATTTTAATTGGCGTGTTTGTGCTTTACTTAATATGGAAAAACTACGACAAAAAACTTGTGAAGTCCCTTGTTCCAATGTTCAAAAGAATGAACAAATTGTTCCATGGCACAGTGCTAAACGACGTGGAACTCGTGGAAGAGGGTAAAAAACTCCTTAAAAAAGCCAACGATCGCCAGCGTCTCATAGTAGAAATTCAAAATGTTAAGAAACAAGAGTTAAAACCTATTGCAGAAAGATTAAATGAGCGCATAAAATCTAGCACAAAAAATGCAGAAAACATAGATA
>CAYJEF010000119.1:0-2371 GCA_964369125.1 uncultured Christensenella sp. | reverse complement strand
AATCTATATAGTTAAAATTTGGAGGCGAAAAGTGGAAAAATCAGATAAAGTTCAAAATCCTAGTTATAGCGGTATAGTAAAATCAATTTTTGATAGTGGTGTATCAAATAATTTGCTAGTTAAAAGAAAAATAAATATAAACAAAAAAGAGTATTTATTAAGTGAACTTCAAAAATATTGCAACGAAATAGAGTTAATCGAGAAAGACGGGACAAAAAATTTGCTTCAAAAAAAGTATTTGAAAGCAAGATGTGAAAGATCTTATGACGTTTTATATATAAATGCCGTTTTGAAAAAATTTAAAAACATCGAGGATTCCGAACTTCCAATTTTCCTTGGAAGAGAACTCAAAGCGTTTAGAAACAAAACAAACGGTAATGATCTCCAATATAAAAGTTATGATACTTTTTATTTGCTTGATAAGGACGAAGAGGTGAGTCAAGAAGTAATCGGCAAACAAGAACATAAAAAACTTCCAAACGAAGTTGATTTAAGTTCCATTTCACTGATAAAAATTTTATTTCCAAAAGTACTAAAGTATATTCTAGACTTGATTGAAAAAGAGAATCCAAGGACATGGGAACAAGCAAGTAATTTTATTAACCAAAACTGTGAAAAGATTATTCAAGAGTTTGCAAAGAAACGGGAAGCAACAACAGAAAATAAAGCCGACATAAAATCCACCTATCAAGAATTATTTTCATTGAACGCTCACCTTCAAGATTTAGCAAAAGATGACCCAACAATAAAATTGTTTGAGAGTAAAGACATAGCGCAGAACAAAGAAGGCGGTAAAGAAAAAGATTTTATACAACCAGAGTTTGAAATGTAACTTATATAAAACTTTAAAGTCTGCCACTGGTGGACTTTTGTTTTGTTATAAAAAGTAGTTGCAAAAACTTTTTAGTTGGTGTATTATAACCATACAGATTGAATTTTTGTCGATGCAAACTTACAAAACACTTGCGAAATTAATGGTTTAATTCGCTCCTTGTGAGCGCTATTTTGAGGAAATTTTAGATGATTTTTAGAAATTCGATTAGACTGCTTCTAACCAACTTTTCAACTGTCTGGAAAGTGCTGGTTTATTATCTCATTTGTTTTGCCATCACTGTTGCAGTGTGTTATTCGCTGGCTCTTCCTATTGTGAGGCAACTGGCGGACGCGAATATTTTTAATGACGCGACGGAAATTGTCAAAAATTTTTTTTCTAGCACCCCAACTGACACAGCATACACAGCAAGCGAACTGTTGTCCACCGCATGGAACATTATTATTGGTAACATTGGCTTCAAGTTCAATTTTATATTCCTTATTATCTGGGTCGTTTTCGTTTTCCCATTTTTGCTGAATTTGGCGCTACTTGCGATGGGAGAAGTGTTGTATGGATCTATGACGGCACAAGTCAAATATTCGTTCGCGGGCAGAATGATTAGCAATCTTGGCAAAAGCGCTCTGTTTGCACTTGTCAATTTCGTGGTTATGCTCGTGCCAAACCTCATCGAGTTTGGACTTCTTGTGCTTTCTGTGTCGCTGGCAATCACGGGCGCAATTGGCAACATTCTCTTGGCTTTTGGTGTCCTTGTCGTGCTTCTTGGGTTCACAGCATTCAAACAAACGGTGTTTTCTTGCTGGATGCCCGCAACGGCGGTTTTGGACGCTAGTCCATTCAAGTCCTTGAGACGCAATTTTAAGTCCGTGTTCAGAAATTTCTTTGGTTACTACTCCAACTTTCTGCTCCTTTGCGTGCTTGCTGTGGCGGTAAACCTATTTTGCACGGTGTTCACTGCGTTTGTGTCGCTGATAATTACCATTCCGCTTACGGTTTTCGCGTTCTGCGTGTTTCAAATGGTCACCTATTTCACCTCGCAAGGTATGAGATTTTATGTTTATCCTGACTTATTTATTTCGCCAAAACACTTTGAGGAACAAGACAAAATCGGCAAAATAAAATATATTTTGTAAAGGGTCTTGGAGGGCAAAATGAGAATTTGGATAACAGGTTACATTGGATCGGGCAAGTCCACTTTGTCGTCAAAACTTTCCCCTGTGTTTGAGTTCGATTTGATTGAAAAACGCCTTAAAGACAAAGGATATTCTCTTGCAAAACTTTCAAAAAAAGAATACAAAAAACTGGTGCAATGCGAGATAAAACTGCTGGAAGAAACCTATATTGACGGGATTCAATGCTGTGATTACTACAAAAAGGGTGACAAAGTATATTTCGTAAAATGTAGTTTTTTCAAAGCAACCGCGCGGGCAATTAAAAGAGACGGCAAAAAGAAAATTTTTAGAAACATATTTGACAATATTGTCTTATTTTTTAAATTAAAAATCTTATATTTTAGGGCGAAAAAGAACAAAGATATAT
>CAYJEF010000118.1:0-2386 GCA_964369125.1 uncultured Christensenella sp. | reverse complement strand
ACTTTTCTTTATTCAAAGCAATATAATAGATGAAAAATATGCTATGACGGAGAAGCGGATAAACAAAGTTAACACTATATTTTCAAAGTTGTTTTTGAAGAAATTTAACTCTATAAAAATTAATATGTTAAAACTAAATAGCGCGAATTTTGTCGATATAACAGAGGACAGATTAAGTGTTAAAAACAATAAACTGCTCGTTCTAGACCCCTCTAGCGCGTTTAAACGAGGTTATGTCCGTTTAACAAAGGGTAAAACATTAGTTAGAGGGGTAAAAGAACTCCAAAAAAGCGATAAAATTTGTGCAGAGTTTTTGGACGGAAATGCAACATTATTAGTCGAAAAAATAGTGAGGTGAAAAATGAATTTTGAAGAATGTAACGAGAGATTGCAATTAATAGTCAAACAACTTGAAAAGAACGAGTTGCCACTTGACGAGGCAATGAAACTTTATGAGGAGGGCGTAGCTCTAGCAAAAAAATGTTATGAGCAATTAAATAGTGCAAAAGGAAAAGTTATAGTTTTAAAAACTGAACTTGACAAACTTATAAATTCAAACGACGATATTGAAATCTAAATAAAAGAGAGAAAATATATGAAATTAAGTAAATTAGTATGTGAGCGGACAAAGGAAATCCCAAACGACGCTATGATGAAAAATCATATCTTGCTACTTCGAGCAGGATATATCAAGCAGGTCGCAAATGGAATTTATACGCTATCGGTTTTGGGGCAAAAGACTTGCCTAAATATTGAGAATATTATTAGAAGCGAAATGGACAAAGTTGACGGTCAAGAAGTGAAATTTCCCGTTGTAATGCCAAAGGAAATGTGGGAGGAGACGGGAAGATATTCCTCAATCGGCAGTGAAATGGCGCGGTTTAAAGACAGGAATAACCGTGAAATGCTCCTTGGAATGACCCACGAGGAGGCCGCGGTGCATCTTGCTAGAAATTGGGTGAATAGTTACACCAATTTGCCTTGTATGATCTATCAAATCCAAACCAAATTCCGTGATGAGCCCCGCAGTCGTGGCGGACTTATTCGCGTGCGTGAATTTACAATGAAAGACGCCTATTCTTTTCATATGTCACAAGAAGATTTAAACGATTATTATTTCAAAATGCACGGCGCATATGAGAAAATATATAAACGCATTGGTTTAGACAAAAATGTCATTTCTGTTAAAAGCGACAACGGAATGTTTGGCGGGATTATGTCTCATGAATTTATGTATCTGCAAAGTGCGGGTGAAGATGAACTAATTTTATGCGAAAATTGCGACTACAAAGCAAATCAAGAAGTTGCCGAATGTGTCTATGAAAATCAGCAACCAGAAGAGATGTTGCCTTTAAAAATGGTAGACACACAAGATGCTAAAGAGATTGCAGAGGTCTGCGATTTTCTTAAAATTGACTCAAAAAAATGTATAAAAGCAGTTGTATTTGCAGTAAAAAATCAAAAGGGTTCTGTTGTTTGTTTTGTTCGTGGGGATAAAGAAATCAATGAAACAAAACTGCGAAAAATTTGCAAAAAGGAAATAGTACCATTTGATGCTTCGACAGAAAGTGAATTTTGTGCTGGGAATATTGGTCCAAAAAATTTTAATGTGAAAAATTGCGAAATATATTTTGATTTAAGTTTAAAAAATACTTCAAATATGGTCGCAGGAGCGAATGAAAAAAATCACCATTATATCAACTTCAATATCTCGCGCGATTATAAAACAGTTGATTTTGTGGATATTTCAAAAGTGAAAGATGGCGATATTTGTCCGCAGTGTGGGAAAATTACAAAAAATTACCACGGAATTGAGATAGGAAATATCTTCCAACTTGGAACAAAATATTCAAAATCTATGAAAATGTTAGTAAAAACAAACACCGGCGAAGAAATTAACCCAATTATGGGTTGTTATGGCATTGGTGTCGGGCGAAGTTTTGCTTGCGTTGTGGAAGAAACATGTGATGAAAAAGGCATTTGCTTGCCATATTCCATTGCTCCATTCAAAGTCCACATTTGTCCACTTCGACTTGACGATGAAAATGTGCAAAATATTTCAAACAAAATCTACAATGAACTTCAAAGTAAAGGCGTTCCAGTTTTAATTGATGATAGAGATACTACTCCTGGTGTAAAATTTTCCGATGCGGACTTAATGGGAATGCCACTTCGTTTGGTGGTGAGTCCAAAAAGTTTAGCGAATGACGAAATTGAAATTAAGGAAAGAAAAACTGGGAAAATCTTTATGGTAAAAACTGGTGATTGTGTCAAGAAAATACTGGAAATTTTGTCGTTTGCAAGTTTATAATAATTTTCAAATAAAATATATTTAAAAAACATTTCATATACATATATTAGATGTTTTTTTATTATAATATATAAT
>CAYJEF010000117.1:0-2407 GCA_964369125.1 uncultured Christensenella sp. | reverse complement strand
ATATTAATGTATTTTATGTTTAATTACTTTTTCACCGTTTGAAAATTTGAAGTTTGGTGCCTGCAATAAAATTTATGCCCATTGAAGGTTCTATATAAAAAGTAAATATATTAATGAATTTATTTGTTTGAAATCTTGACGAAAGAGTAAAGATATAATAAAATAGTTATCAGACGAAAATTCCCTTGTATAAATTAGCGTTTAGTCAAGAGGGCGTCCGCGTAAATTTTTGAATTACTTGCAGGAACAACGTCACAATTTTGTTGCACCTCAGCATGGAGGATTGGCAGAGCGGTCTAATGCGGCGGTCTTGAAAACCGTTGACCCGAGAGGGTCCGCAGGTTCGAATCCTGTGTCCTCCGCCAGCGATACGCTTTCTGAGGTGGCAACAAAAAAATTAACGCGGGTACGCCTAACGGTTAACCGCTTTTTTTATTCTTGATAGAACAAGTGATAATCATCTAATGGCAGGCATTTTTTAATTATAAAAGCTATTTACATTGTGTGTTTTGGGGTGACGCCAAGGGCATCGAAAGAATTTTGGAGCACGGTTTGGACGCAAAGTAGAAACGCCATATTTGCATTGGTTTGTGCTTTATCATCTGGCAATATTAGGCGAATATCTGTGTTCCAAAGCGAGTGAAATTTTGAGGCAAGACTGTTTTGATATTCCACCAAAACGTTGGGCAGACCCTTTGTGGCAGAATATTCAATTATATAAAAGAAAGACGCCAGTTGGACGACAATTTCACGCATTGAGTTTGGGCAATTTTCCATAAAATTTGTCAAGTGTCTGCTGTCATAATTATAGTCGGCACCGAAAATTTCTTTGTATTTTTGCAAAACGGAGAAGGTGCGCGCGTAGGCATAGTTTATGTAGTATACGACGTTGTCTCTGGACTTTTCTTTGATTTTAACGAGATCAAAGGTCATCTGCGTGTCTGGACTGCGCGAGAGCATAAAGAGTTTGAGTTCATTTACATCAACTTCTTGCACGACGTCCGAAAGAAGCACAAAAGTACCCTTGCGTTTGGACATTTTGAAAGGCACTCCGTTTCGTTCTAGGTTGACCATTTGACACAAAAGGACGTCAAGTTTAGCCTTTCCATTTGATATTGCGGTGACGGCGCTGGTTATTCTCTTGACATACCCGCCGTGGTCAGCGCCGAGAATATTTATTAGGTGGTTATACCCGCGGTCGATTTTGTTCTTTTGGTAGGCAATGTCGGACGCGAAATACGTCGTCTTGCCGTTTGAACGCACCACCACCCTGTCTTTGTCGTCGCCGAAAAGTGTAGAGCGGAACAGCGTTTGAGGCAGGTTTGTAAAATTGACTTCGTCGTCTTCGGCGTTGTCTTTTCCACCCATAGGAGGGGGCAAAACGCCTGTGTAAATATAACTGAGTTCCTTCTCTTTGTCTTCGTCCGTTACTGTTTTTGTCATCTTTGACAAAGAGTCAATCGCCTTCTCAATCTCGCCATTTTGTGCGATATTTGCCTCTGAAGTGAAAAAATCAAATTCTATCCCAAGCAATTTCAGGTCGGCACGAATGACGTCCATCATTGCACTGACAATCTCTTCTTTTAGTGCCTTATAAAACTCCTCTTTGGAGAGTTTTAAATACTTGTCTCCCGCTGATTTTGCTAAAATCTTTGCATACTCTACGAGATATTCGCCGGGATAGCAACCTTCGGGAACGTCCTCACTGTCGTGAAGTCCAAACTCCTGCTCGTATCTAAATTGCACTGACTTTATAAGAGTGGCAATCTGTTCGCCATAGTCGTTAATATAATATTCCTTGCTTACAACATAACCTGCCTTACTTAGAAGGTTTGAAAGTGCCAGCCCTAAAATTGCCCCGCGGCAGTGCCCCACATGCAGTGGGCCCGTTGGGTTAGCAGACACAAATTCAAGGAGAACCTTCTCTCCAGCGTATTCTCCGTCGCCAAAATGTTTCCCCTTTCTTACAATATCGGCAAGGAAATCTCTCCACAATTCGTCTTTAAAAATTAGGTTTATATACCCGCCGACAACGCTTGTGTCCTTTATATATTTACTCTTTTTAAATTCCTTTGCCAGTTCCGTCGCCACATCAATCATAGATTTGCCCAAAAACTTATACACAATCATTGCGCAATTTGTGGAATAGTCGGCGTGAAATTGCACGGGCACAACGGAAAAACGCAAGTTACTCATAACTTTGTCTTTGTTTTCAAGCCCCTTAATATACTCATAAAAATAACTTAATAAATCTTCTCTGACAATCTTAAAAATGTCCATTATGACTCCTTTATGTTGATTATTTATAGTCCAAAATTGCCATTTAGTCAATGTATTTAAAGTCATAAAAAAAATTAAAACAAGAAAATATTATGTATGGTTTTGGCAAAAAATATATATATGATAT
>CAYJEF010000116.1:0-2463 GCA_964369125.1 uncultured Christensenella sp. | reverse complement strand
ATGCCAATGTTTATAAAATTCTCATAGTCTTTTATGAGATATTGCACAAATGGTGTGATAGCCAATCCTATTATAAGTACAGTAAATCCAATGATTTTATAAATCTTGCGATATGCGTTTATGTATGCACGGACTTTCGCTTCGTTTTTCTCTGCAAGCGGTTTGTAGAGATTAAACACAATCGCCGAGCCAAATCCCAATTCCAAGAGGTTTAGCACTTGCAAAATAGCAGTGAATAAACTGCCAAGACCAACAAAATTATTCCCTAAGGTATATATTAAAATTGATCGCGTCACAAATGGCAACAAAATTGAGATAATTTTGCTTATTAAACCAAATGAGAAGTTTTGTATCGCGTGTTTTTTTCGTGATTTCATTAAACAAACTTGCCTTTTATTGTTGGAGTGTTTATGTGTGGAGACTCTTCTATAAATTATTATTAAAATATATATCGTAAATATATAAAATGTAATTATTAATTATAATTTTATTATTTGTTAGTTTATAGCAGTTATCAAAGTATTTTCAAAACAAAAAATGGTTAGGATAAGGCACTAATTTTTTTTGTTGATTAAGATATATAAGGTTAATTTTATAAATTTTATTTGGCAAAATTTATTTGTTTTTGATATAGTAAATAAGAATGCGTAAGGGAGGCAAAACGTGGACAAAAGAAAGGCGGTTTGCAAGCAGGAATTTAAAAAATATGTGCGAAATTATGACAAGAAACTTACGGCGATTTCGCGAAAATATATTCATTCGTTTAAAGTTGCTAAACTTTGCGAGAAGATTGCTAGAAATATTTTTAACAACAAAGAGGACGTTTATGCGGGCTTTGTAATAGGGCTATTGCATGACATCGCGAGATTTGAGCAATGGACAAAATTTGAAACATTTAGAGACACAAACGAGTATAACCACTCGAAAGAGGGTGTAAAAATTTTGTTTGAAAAAGGGCTGATAAAAAACTTTCCAATTGACGAAAAATATTACGATATAATTCGCTTTGCTATCAAAAATCACGGCGAACTAAAAATTGACGAGAGTGAGAGAGACGAAAGAAAAATTTTGTTCGCAAAACTCATTCGTGACGCCGACAAGTTGGACATTTTTGACATTTCAATGAAGAAAAAAATTCTCGTGTTTTTCGGCAAATTTAATTGCACTGAATTATCAAGTAAGGTTAAAAAAGATTTCTATTTAAAAAAATTAATTGACGCAGAAGAGTGTTTTTCGCTTATTGACAGAGCGGTGTTACATCTTGCGATGGTTTTTGACATAAATTTTGAGAAATCAAAAAAAATATATATTGCTAAAAAATACTACTTAGCAGCGTATAAAAATTTCAAAAATGGACTATTAAAAGAAAATATCAAAAAATTGCTTGAAATGACTGATTATGTTAAAAGTATCAAATAAAATTTAGTTTTCAAAACATACAATTATTCCCTTTTCAAGGGCATAAAACGAACAAAGTCCTTTCATAGAGATAGTGCGAATGGAGCGGAATTTATATTTTTCTGCTATTTCTTTCTCGAGGGCTTTTGCAGTATTTTCATTAAAACAATGTGAAATAACACAATTCTTTTCGAACATCGTTTTGATTTTAGCGGCTATCTCTTTTACGAGAATTTTTAACGCCCACTTTATACCAATGGCTTTTTTTGCAAACTTAATTTCGCCGTCTTGCGCCACGCAAATTGGCTTTATGGATAGCGCCGACGCAATAAGGGCTTGGGCGGGCGACACACGACCATTTTTGGCGAGATTGTCGAATTTATCGAGAACGAAATATAGTTCGAGACGAGACTTCGAGTAGTCTTCAATTTCTTTACAAATGTCTTCGTATTCAAGATTGCTATGAATAAGTTGCACTAATTTGTCGACAATTAGGACTAACACTCCGCTGGTAGCTTTGGAGTCCAAAACAAAACAATCATCTGGATTTTTTAGCATATTTTTTGCGACTGTAGCGGAGTTGTGACTTCCGCTAAGTTTTGAAGAAATAGTTAATATAAAATATTTGTCGGCACCATTTAATTCTTCGTAATAATGGTTTGGCGATGGACAGGTAGATGTAGATTTCCCCTTATAGGCGCCCACAGCATTAAGCATAGTTTTTATATCGAGGTTCTTATCGTCCACGAAATCCTTTCCGTTTACATTTATTGTTAATGGTGCAATACCAAAGTCAATCCCCGTTCCGTCCAAATAATTTTTGTCAAGGTCACAGCTACTATCTGCAATAATTTTATATTTCATATTTTACTCCTTTATGTTATGGAGAAAGTATATGCAGAAATAGGCATAATTCAACCCTATTTTGATAAAATTATTTCTACACAAATAAAATTTCTCTCTATATGTATAAAATCAACTCTACTGGGAAGAGAGTTGTTCCTATTTATCTTTATTTTACTGACGATTATATTTTGTTGGTTTTTAAAAATTACACTTTTATAT
>CAYJEF010000115.1:0-2488 GCA_964369125.1 uncultured Christensenella sp. | reverse complement strand
GTATATATTAACTGGCAATTTTTAACAAATAATTTTCGGCATAATTTTACAAAAATATAAATAAAAAACTTTAATTTTTTCACAAAAAAACTGAACAAATTTTGCCCAGTTTTTTATACACTTTCTGTAAACTTTTTCGCCCATTTTTTGTAAATTTTTCGCACTTTTTTATATCATTTTTTGCGATTTCTCAAGTGATTTGCTTGTGCTTTTTTGCGCAAGATTAAGGTTATTCCCGCCATCATCAGTGGCACCAAAAGTGCAATAATAAGCACAATTATGAGGTTATTTGTCTCGCTAGTCCCCTCGCCAAAATTGCTGTAATTTTCGTTGTTTATTTCCACAAAATCTAGCGTTGGCGCGTCAACTAGCACAATTTCGCTTTCACCCGTCACCGCAATTTCGCTGTTAAACAAAGTCCCGTCGCTATACACTCCCGCGCCAGCCGAACCCGAGCGGTTGCTGAAAATATCCGTGCCGTTATACACCGCCTGCCCGTTTGGTTCCACGTAGCACCCACCGCCAAAACTGGTTGAAGTGTTGAACTTGAGTTCCCCGCCGTTCAGCATAACTTTGCCATTTGCTCCCACGCATACGCCACCACCTAGATATGCGGTGTTTGCATAGATTGTCCCGCCGTTTAGTATGAGTTCGCCCGTCGTGTAGATAGCCCCGCCTTTACCGCCGTTACCGCTGGTTTTATTGGCGAAAATTGCGCCCGAGTTAAGGGTCATTTTGCCCGCGTTATACACCGCTCCGCCGAGATTTACACCGTCGGTAACGGTCGATGTAGATGTATTTGCATAAATTTCACAGCCGTTCAAATATACCGTACCGTTCACGCCGTTATATAAGACCGACCCCATTGCCCCCGTTTCACCAGCGCCTTGACTAGTGAAATTGCGTAGCACTACGTTAAGCCCCAGCGTTAGTGTGCCGTTGTTCAAAATCGCAGGCGCCTGCGCGTTTGCCGTCCCCGAATATTTGCCCGCACCCTCGAACACAATCTTGCCGTTTGGCGCAGAAAGTGACAAGTAGTTCGCCGTTGTGGCGTTGTATAAAATCTCGAATATTGGGCTAGTTATCGCGGTGTTGTGCCTGATGAAATATATCGTCTTATTCACCGTAATATTTTCGCTTGGACTGTTTGTGGCGCCCACCTGATACGTGCCCTTAAACACTATTGCGCCATTGTTGTTCATATAGCCAATCATTACGCCCAGCGCCTGAATCCCAGTTGCCAGCGTGCAACTCTCGTCGGTGTAAAATTCACCACCCGCGCCCGCCACCGCGCTTGGTTTGTAGAACACGAGGTCATAGCCAATGTTAACGCTGACGCTCGCGCTCACGGCGTTTTCATAATAACTCGCGCGATATGGCACGAAATTGAGCACATACTTGGTTGTCACACTGCTTGGCACAGTGGCAGATTGTGCAAATTCCCAAACTCCCGCCACCGCGTAACCCTCTTCGTCCAGGATTTCCCAGCCCGAGAACGTCGCACGCGACAATGGTTGACTGAATTTCAAAGTAGCCACAGGCACGCTCTTTATGTACAGCGCCTTGCCCAAAATTCGCAAGTTTATACTGCCGACCACGGTGTATGTCGAGTCTATAACTTTGAAATATATTACATATGTGCCCCTGTCGCCAAAGCGTGGTGAAACGTTTTGCCAACCCGAGATAGCGTTTGGATCAGAAACAGCCGTGCCGTTTGGCGTTGCGAAAAATTGCACAGTTACACTGCTACTAGCGTTCAAAATCTGCAAATCGCCCGCAGTCACGCCATACTTGCCGTCGTCGCCGAGCGTTATGTGTTTTTGTGGATACACGAGGTCGCTGGCTATAACCTGCAAACCAGTAGTGTCTTTTTGCAATAGTTCCACACTGTTCGTGCTGGTGTTTAAGAAGAAAACATAGTTTTCGTTTTGATAATGCAATTTGCTCAGGTCGTTTTGTGTCAAAACCGCGCTGTAGTTATTTACTCCGCTTATAGCGACTGGCGTGGCAAACAAAATCCAAATGTCGCTCTCGGCCCCAAGACTTCCCTCGAACATACTAAACGCAGACGATTTTGCGACGTAAAGATTTTCATATGTCGCGCTGGCAAGAAGTCTTGGCACATCAAACGTTTGTCCCGCGACTGTCACCTGAATTGTTTCGTCTGCGCTACACATCGCGTAGTTGTCTTTTACAATAAGATTTGCGCCTTTCTTAATGACTGGCTTCACGGCTGCGTTGTCAATGTAAATTCCCCCGCCGTTCCTGCGCGCAAAGTTCCCCGTTATTGTGTTTGTTCCTTTAAAATTGACCGTAGCATTTCCGCCAAGGTAAATCGCCCCGCCGTTGCCCCCAAACCAAGTGGAAGTCGCTTCGTCATAATATCCAAGCGTTTGGTTTCCTGTAAACGTGCAATCCTCAATATTCACGACAGCACTAGCATTTGTGAGTATTATTGATAATGCACCCCCATTTCCCGAACTTATAT
>CAYJEF010000114.1:0-2511 GCA_964369125.1 uncultured Christensenella sp. | reverse complement strand
CAAATTACACGAAAAACTTGCGAGAAGAGAGAATAAATAAATTCACGCCCATTCTTTCAAGTTTTGATGTTTTGCGCGAGTGTGTGCGTGGACTTCAGCGAGATTTTGCCAGCAAAAACGACTGCATAGTGGAAGGTCGGGACATTGGCAGAGTTGTTTTGCCACATGCAAAGTGTAAATTTTTCTTCACGGCAAGCGTTGTTTCGCGCGCACAAAGACGACTAAAACAGATGAACGATGAGCACGGAAATTTGCCAAAAATTATTAAAGAAATAAAAAGCCGAGACGACATTGACAGCACTCGCGAGTTTGGCGCCATGAAGCCAGCACAGGGCGCGATAATTGTCGACAATTCCAATATGACAGTGGAGCAAACATTGAACTTTTGCCTTGAAAAAATCAAAGAAATATCGTTAATATAAAAAGTTTTATTGGAAAAAATTTGACATTTGCAAAAGTTGAAAATTAATGATAAAATCATTAGGCTAAAAAATATAAATAATTAGGTGAAGAATGTTAAAAGAATTTGACGAATCCAGTTTGCAAATAGCGCGAAAAATACTATGCGACAACTGTTCGCCAATAAACATATCGAAAGCGGACAGCGCGGTTATGATTTTAAAGAGTATAAATATGGACATTAAAACAATAATCGTCGCATATATTTTTGTCCCTTTTGCACATAACCATATTTCAAGCGAAAATGTGCTGAAATATTTTGACGAAGAAGTGCTAGAAATGCTAATTAGTAGCGTGAAAATTCATCGAGTGGAATATAACAACGAAGAGCAAGAAGCGGAAAATATCCGCAAACTATATTTTGCACTCGCGAAAGATTTGCGAGTTATTATAATTAAACTCTCGCTTGTTTTGGCAGAACTCAAAAATGCTAAGATGTATATGGAACAAGAAAGAAAACTTAAGGCGAAAACCGCACTTGATTTGTTTAGCCCTTTGGCTGCTCGACTTGGCATTTCGAAAATTAAAGACGAGATTGAAAATCTTGCCTTTGAGATTTTGGAGCCACAAAAATACTTGGAAATCACACAGTCCGTTCAGCAGATTTATGGAGGTGGAAAAGAGGTAATTTGCGACATAACAAAGTATCTAAATGATATGCTTAGCGAGATGAATTTTGAAGGCGAAGTGAAGGGTAGACAAAAACATATATACAGCGTATACCGCAAAATGGAGAACAAAAATGCCAATTTAGGCAACCTGTTTGACCTCGTTGCCCTGCGCGTGATTGTGAAGGAAGTTTCGCATTGCTATGCGATTTTGGGCAGAATTCACGCCGAACTCACGCCTATTCCATATCGTTTCAAAGACTATATTGCCACGCCAAAATCAAACGGCTACCAGTCGCTCCACACCACGGTTTTTTGGAAAGATAAACCTGTGGAAATCCAGATTAGAACATATGACATGAACCGTGCCGCCGAGTATGGATTTTGCGCACATTGGATGTATAAAGAGAAGCGTAAGGGGGCAGACAGTCTTGACAAAAAACTTGGGTTTATTCGCGAAATTATCGACGAAAATAAGTCGATGACCTCTCGTGAAATCATCGATTCTTTTAGAACTGACATTTTCGATGGCGAAATTTTTGTGCTTTCTCCTCTTGGTAAAGTGGTTCATTTGCCAGCACTATCGACATCAATTGACTTTGCATATGCCATTCACAGCGAGGTGGGCAACAGATGTGTTGGCGCAAAAATAAACGGCAAAATGGCGCCACTTTCAACTGTTTTAAACAACGGAGACGTGGTGGAAATAATAACAAATCAAAACAGCAAAGGTCCATCGCGGGACTGGCTAAAAATTGTAAAACTTATCTCCACTAAGACTAAAATCCGCCAGTTTTTTAAGCGCGAAATGAAAGAAGATATAATCAAAATTGGCAAGAATATATTTGAAATTGCAGTGAAAAACACGGGTGTCTTAGCCAATGTTCTTCTTACAAAAGAACGCACTGATGAAGTGTTCAAAAAGTATTCTTTTGAGAATATGGACGAACTTTTTGCGTCTATAGGCAATGGCAACCTTTCGGCAAAGGCTATCGTCCACAAATTTATGCAGTTATATCGCGCGGAAATGAAGACCCAGCAGAAATTGATTACGCTTAAAAGCACTCGGTCCGACCATAGCGAGAAGGCGGTTTCGGTGCGCGGTGTGAATAACCTTATGATAAAATTCGCCACGTGCTGTCAGCCTATACCAAACGACGAAATTATCGGTTTTATATCGCAGGGCAGGGGAATAATTGTGCATAGAACGGACTGTAAGAATGTCGAAAATTATCTAAGAGAACGCCTCATCGAAGTGGAATGGTCGGCTGGCACCCAAAACGATTATCGCGTGACGATCCTCGTTTTTACGAATATTACAGCGCCCGCCGTGACGTCGCAAATCACTACAATTTTGGCGGAAAATAAAATAGCACTACTAAGTTTAATCGTAGAGCAAAAGAAAATAAATCCCGCAATAAAGTTGACTATTGGGATTCAAAGC
>CAYJEF010000113.1:0-2557 GCA_964369125.1 uncultured Christensenella sp. | reverse complement strand
CATTATTCACTAATCATTAAAAAGCACATAAGTCATTTATGACAGATGTGCTTTTTAACATGGCGGAGAAGGCGAGATTCGAACTCGCGCACGCTGTTACACGTCTAATCCCTTAGCAGGGGATCCCCTTGGGCCTCTTGGGTACTTCTCCAAATAAAATATATAGTCTGGTGGTTGGCAGTCGTTTGCAATCTACTTTTCACTACTTTTGACTACTCAAAAAAGTGTAACAAAGTTTTAACTCGCTGTCAATAAAAAAATAACAGGGCTGGCAACAAAATTGTGACACAGTTTGCAAAGGAAAACTTTGTTCTGCAACTACAATTTTTTTTGTATGACCCATTGGGTTAGAGGATTTATTAAAAAAATTGTGGGAAAATTATTGCAACAACAAAATTATTTTTAATTTTTGCAAAATAAAAACAGACAGGGGAAAACCTGTCTGTTTTCTTTGGGGTTGGAAATTATTCTTCTTTCATATAATAACTTCCAGAGTGTTGTGTGGCTGGGAAGCGCTGTCCTTTTTGCAGATAGCAACACCCGCCGTTGTGCCCTTGTTCGTCAAAGGCGCAGTAGTTGCCACTTTCGGGAGCAACCTCCCCCGGTTTCCATGAATTTTGCATAACTACCTCCGTTAGGTGTATTTTGCACAAATAAAAGAATAATATTCAAAACTTCTGAGGTGGGCAACTCTTGCAGGGGAACACAAAAAATTTTTTTGATATTGAATTAATAAAAAGTGATTTTACAACTTTTAAAAAATGATTTTGAAATATTGTAAAAAATTTGTTAAAATAAAAAAAACAAGGGGTGAAATATGCAAAAGAATATCATTGTCGCGGTGGTGGGAATGACGGGCGCGGGAAAATCTGAGGTGACACAGTTTTTTATAAAAAAGGGTTTTAAGCGCGTATATTTGGGCGATGTTACTTTTGAGGAGATGAATAGGCGGGGGCTGACAATCACGCCAGAAAACGAAAAAATGGTGCGTGAAAGTTTGCGAGCACAAAACGACATGGCGATTTATGCCAAAATGAGTGTGGACAAGATAGAGGCGCTTTATAATAGTGGCGAAAACGTGGTGGTGGAGAGCATGTATTCTTGGAGTGAATACAAATTTTTTAAGGAGAAGTTTGCCGAGCGATTTAAGGTGCTGGCTATAATGACCGACAGGGATATTCGGGCAAAACGCCTAGCAAACAGAAAAATTCGACCTCTTACCGATAATCAAGTGACTGCGCGAGATTACTCCGAGATTGAGAACATTGAAAAAGGCGGACCGATTGCAATTGCCGACCATTTTATTGTGAATAATCGCAATTTTAAAGCACTGAAAGCAGAGGTTGAGACTTATATAAAGGGTTTGAAATAAAACCATAATATCTTTTAGGTAAATTGTCATAAACATAGTTTATGCACAAGAATAATATTTTGCCTGCAGTCCGAGTGACATTTGTCACTATTGTGTCCTGTGTATTGTTCGTGGGGCTGTTTTTTTTGTTTAAGAGGGCGGGGTGGCTGGGCAAGTTTCAAAACGTGCAGGAACTGAAAAAAATAATACTTTCAGCGGGATTTTTCTCCTATTTTGTATTTGTGGCGTTACAGTTTTTGCAAGTGACCATTATTCCCCTACCCGCCTCGGTTACGACAATTGTGGGCGTCATTTTGTTTGGTCCGTGGGTGGCTTTTGTGCTTAGTCTGCTAGCGATACTGCTGGGGAGTTTGTTCGCATATTTTCTGGGGAGAACCTTTGGTGAAAAGTTGCTTGTTTGGGCAATTGGAAAGAATAAAACTCTCGCAATGCAAAATTTATCAAAGCGGGGCAACGTTATATTTTTTTTGATGATGCTATTTCCACTCTTTCCCGACGACATTTTGTGCATTATGGCAGGTGTCAGCAATATGGACTTTCGGTTCTTTTTTATGACAAATCTCGTCACAAGGACGATTGGGATTTTTTGCTTATGCTTTTTAGGGAGCGTTGGAATGGGACTGTTTGCCTAAATCTCCCTGCGAGTTTCGATGGCGCGCGAAAGAGACAATTCGTCGGCGTATTCGAGGTCACTGCCGATAGCAATGCCCTGCGCTAGGCGCGTGACTTTGACACCAAGGGGCTTTAAAATTTTAGCGATATAAAGCGCAGTGGCTTCGCCTTCGACATCGGGGTTTGTGGCTACAATAACTTCGTCATAGTCTCCCGTGGAAAGGCGTTTTAGAAGTTCTTTTATGCGGATATCTTCGGGACCTTTGTTTTCAAGCGGACTGATGCAACCGTGCAAGACGTGATAGTTGCAGTCGAAATTTTTGACGCGCTCGATGACGTTTATGTCTTGCGGGGATTTTACCACGCAAATAATTTTCGTGAACCTACTCTTGCAGATTGAGCACACGTCCTTCTCGGCAAAACCACCGCAAACATTGCAAAAATGCACGCGCTCTTTGGCGGATAGAATTGCGCTGGATAAATTTTTGGCGACAAGTTCGTCGCTGGTTAGCAAACTGTAAGCATAGCGCTGGGCTGTCTTGAACCCAACGCCCGGCAGAGACATAAACGCGC
>CAYJEF010000112.1:0-2564 GCA_964369125.1 uncultured Christensenella sp. | reverse complement strand
AAATATGATAAAGAACAAAAAGGAGAGTAAATGAAAAAGCCACGCTATTTGCTGATAGTTTTGTTGTTTATTCTCTCCTTCGCGTTTATTTTTTCGCCCGTAAAACAAAGCGTCTACGCAGACACAGACGACAAAGTGACATACACAAATTATTATAACTATGAACTTGACAAAAAACTATTTGATATTTTACTTAAGCTCAAAAACGAACTAAAAAAAGATAATAATGTCCTTGAATTCTCCACAACATTTTTCACCACAGAGTATGCCACAATAACTCCAACCACAAGCGACGGCACAGCAATCAAAAATGACTTGTCGGCGGGAAAGTTAAACCTCACCATAGGCGAAAATTCCCCCTATGAATGTTTGCAGTCTTTGACAGATGAAGACAAAATCACCGACATAACGGGATTAAACAACATTGATATGTCGGGCATACAAACGCTAATTTTAGACGGTCACGCAATCACTAGTGTTACAAATACCGACTTTGCGAATCTCACTGACATTCGCACAATTTCTATGAATAATAACAACCTTACTCGCTTTGAAATAAACCCCAGCATCGACGCGGAAATCGTCACGTTGTCGCTTAGAGACAATAAACTAAAAACGATAGATTTGTCAAGTTTGGCGCCAGATTCAAATGTCGACTTAGCAGGAAATTTTATCGAAAATTATAGTGACATTACGTTTGCGCGCCCTGTCACGTCTCTCGACCTTGCTTTCAACAATATTACCACAGCCCCCGCTAATACCTCTAGCATCGGTTGTGAGCCCATTTTTCTTGTTCAAGGGCTGAATAAAACATCTTTTTCGGCGGGCGATAAAGTGGCAGTTGTGAATCACAGTTCATATGTCACGGGGCTATCTGTAAAGGTTAATTACTTCGCGGGCGACGGCGAAAATCCCGCCAGTAGTTACTACACAGCAGGCACGACCATTGCCCAATCCGCAAGCGCTATTGGTTTTAATACTATCTTTCTCCCAGCGGGCAAACTCGACATTTCGTTTTCGCTTGGTGTTGACGTAAATATCCCCGAAGCCGACGAGGCATATCTTTTGGATAAATATATCGCTTCAAGAATTCCCGCACCGAATATAACTGCCAAATCAAACGGACAAACAATCACTTCGTATTCTAACACATCGCCCTTAACTTTTAGTTTTTCGCTTAATATCGACCAAAACGTTGCGAATTTAAACAGAATAGTTCAAGATGCAGTGATATTCACAGGTACTCAGGGTTCAGAAACTGCGGGTAAAAATGCTTTTATTCTCGACACTTTTGGTTCAAAGACCATTTTGTCGTATTATGTTTTCGACAGTATTACAGGCGAAAAAGCGGTAGTTTCAGCCACATACTCGCCCGAAAGAAACACAACTTTTTCTATTGTTTTAATCATAATAATTGCCATCGGCATCGGAACTGTTGTTTACATGGCAAGGTGGATAAAAAACGGTGCTCCAATTGCCCCACTTTCCGACCGCGAAAGGTTTAAAGAACTTAGGCGTCAAAGGAAAAATTACGAACAACCCGCATACGAAGGCGATGACGAAGTTATTGGGATTAAAAAGAAAAACGAAAATCCTGTGAACAATAGCGGTGGCGAAAATGTAAAACAGGACGAAAACGACTTGGAATATCGCGACGAATATAGCAAAGAATACGGCAGTAATTATGGAGAAACTCCGCAAGAAGATGAAGTTATAACCAATCAAGACATAGAGGGCTACGAGACTTTTGGCGATGAAGAATAGGAGGGCACAAATGAATAACGAAAAAAAAGTGGTAATTATCACCGGCGCGTCCAGTGGCATCGGCAGTGCCGTTGCAAAATATTTTGCAGAAAAAGGGTGCATTGTATATGGGCTTTCGCGCAGGACGTTTAGCGAAAAGAACATTATTTCGCTTTCGTGTGATGTAACGGATAGTAATCAAGCAAAGATGACAATAGAGAAAATTTTCAAGAAGGAAAATCGCATTGACCTCCTTATTAACAACGCCGGGTTTGGCATTTCAGGCTCTGTGGAAAATGAAACTGCGGAGAATATCGAAAATCTTTTCAAAGTAAATTTTTTGGGCGCTGTGAATATGACGCAAGCAGTTTTGCCATATATGCGAAATCAAAAGTTTGGCAAGATAATAAATACCAGTTCGGTGGCGGGCATTATCCCTATTCCGTTCCAATCGTATTATTCTGCAACCAAAGCCAGTATTGACATTTGGGCGAAAGCACTCAGGCTTGAAGTAAAACCATATAACATAGATATTTGCAATGTTTTAGTGGGCGACACCAAGACGAATTTTACCGCCCACCGCGTGAAAAACGAACGCGACGCAAACTCCGTTTATGCCGAAGTTGTCGAGAAATCTATAGCAAAAATGGAGCACGACGAGCAAAACGGCAAAGACCCAGTGACGGTCGCAAAGGTTATGTATAAAATGTTTATGCGCAAAAAAATGCCCGCAACAAAAACAGTGGGAATGCAATATAAACTAATATTATTTTTGGAAAAGCTACTGCCACAAAGGGTTATGCTCTATATTGTAAGTAAAC
>CAYJEF010000111.1:0-2610 GCA_964369125.1 uncultured Christensenella sp. | reverse complement strand
GTCTTGGGGAAACGCCGTCTTTTGCCTCGATAACCGCGTCTGCCATGGCGCCAACAATAAGTTTAATACTTCTCATCGCATCGTCATTTGCAGGAATTATGAGGTCAACATCGTCTGGGTCGCAGTTCGTGTCCACAATTCCAACGATTGGAATATTAAGTGCACGCGCCTCGCTGATTGCAATGTGTTCCTTCTTTGGGTCAATCACAAACATAACACCCGGGAGTTCGGTCATATCCTTAATCCCGCCAAGATTTTTCTCAAGTTTGTCCATTTCGGCTCTCAGCCCCGCCACTTCCTTTTTAGAAAGCAGGTTAAATTCTCCCATTTCCTCCATACGAGCCAAAGAGTTTAGCCTAGCCACTCTCGAGCGAATTGTCTTAAAATTCGTGAGCGTCCCGCCCAGCCATCTGTTGACAATATAGAACATTCCACAGCGTTTAGCGTCTGCTTCCACTGCCTCTTGAGCCTGTTTTTTTGTCCCGACGAACAAGACATTTTTGCCACTTGCAACGATATCTCTAATAAAGAAATATGCTTTGTCGCAAAGTGTTGAAGTATCTTCAAGGTTTATGATATGAATATCATTCCTCGTCGTAAAGATGTACTTCTTCATCTTTGGGTTCCATTTATTGCTTTGGTGACCAAAGTGGACCCCCGCCTCTAGTAATTGTTTCATTGAAATTACTGGCATAAAAAAATTCCTCCTTCTTGTTTATCCTCCCTAGAGATGTAGCAAAAATGGGTTAGGTTTTTGCAATTCAGCACGCAGATGCGCGCCACAAGAAACACTCTAAGTGTGAATTTAAACTGTGCAAGTATAACATACAAAAAAAAATTATGCAATAGATTTTTGTTTTCTTTTTGCATAATTTTATATATTTTATTTGATTATTTTTTATCCAAAAGTGCCAGTTTGATGAGCCTTTTGCGATAGTATTTTATCGCGTCACCTATGGCACGAATGACAATCTCTGCCGATTGAATTTTATCTTCAGGGAGTCCGCCCACGCTTTCGTTAACCTCTTGTGAGGACACGTTTAGCACTTCGTCTATGGTTTTATTTTTTATGAGGTCCATCGCGACGTCCGCACACACAATTGTAGCAACTCCGCCGAAAGTTTTGAACTTTGCGTCTTTCACCACGCCGTTTTCGACCCTCAAAAATACTTTTAGTTCTTCTATATCTGTGGCAGTTTTAAAGGTACCAATTCCCTCGGGTTTTTTTAACATTCCGGCGTTTTTAAGATTAGAAAGTCTGTCAAGAATTGTCTTATTATACATTTTTATTTCCCTGCCTTTTACTCATTTTAACAGTGGAAATCTCGCGCAATTTCGCCACATTTTCCTTTAGTTTTTCCACAACATAATCTACTTCATCTCGCGTGTTGTTGGTGCCAAAAGAAAATCTAACAGCACCGCGCGCCACTTCAACTGGGACTCTCATCGCCTGCAAAACGTGCGAGAGATTTTTACTCCCGCTAGAACATGCCGACCCCGTAGAAACCGCAATTCCCGCAAGATCAAGAAGAAATAACAACGCCTCACCCTCCACGCCAACAAAACTAAGGTTCACTAGCCCAGCAGTCCGTTGATTTGGGTGTCCGTTTAAAACAACGCCTTCAATCTCATTTTCTACACGACTTGCAAAATAATCTCGAATTGATTTTAATTTTTTTGTGTTGTAAACATAGTTTGTCGTCGCAATCTCAAAAGCCTTTCCAAACCCGACAATCGCTGGAACATTAAGCGTTCCGCCACGTTTTTTACGCTCCTGCTCTCCGCCCACAATAAGATTGTCAATCTTAATACCCTTCTTAAGATACAAAGCGCCAACACCCTTTGGCGCGTGAATTTTATGACCACTAACGCTCATCGCGTCCACCTCAAGGTCCTTTACGTCAATAGCAAAATTGCCCACGGCTTGCACGGCATCGGTGTGAAAAATCACGTCTTTTTCGTGCGTAATCTTTGCAATAGTTTTGATATTTTGAATGGTCCCGACCTCGTTATTCGTCGCCATAATGCTTACGAGAATGGTCTTTTGGTCGAGTTTGTCAATAAGGTCGACAATACTGACAAGACCCGCAGAATCAACAGGCAAATACACCACTTCAAAACCCATTTTTTCAAGTTTCTTACAACTTTCCAACACGCTTGGGTGCTCTATCTGCGAAGTAATAATCTTGTTGCCCTTGTGTCTATTCGCGGTTGCTAATCCCAAAATCGCCCAGTTGTTACTCTCCGTTCCGCCAGACGTAAAAAAAATCTCGCCACGCTCAGCGTTTATCTCCTTTGCAATCCTGTCACGCGCGTTGTCAACAAGCGCCTGCGCCTCCCGTCCAAAAGAATGAAGACTATTTGCATTGCCATAATTTTGTGAAAATACAGGCAACATTTCGTTTAAAACCTCGCTTGAAACACAAGTGGTCGCCGCGTTGTCAAGATAAATTCTTTGCATAATCTACCCCTTTTTATCTTCCCTATTCTCGCATTGTTTTAGCATTTTGTCAATATAGAATCTAGAGTGATTCTCTTCGCTCTTGCATGGGGGCTCAAAAAGTTTTAGCAATGTTGACAAATACGGTCAGTTTGTGATATTATAAAAAT
>CAYJEF010000110.1:0-2630 GCA_964369125.1 uncultured Christensenella sp. | reverse complement strand
CTTTTATCCCTTGCTTTTAAAAGATAAAAATTTTTGCTGTCACTTTCGATTTTGCAATAATGCCCCGTGGCGATATACTCGGCGCCGAGCATTTTTGCATAATCTAAAAAGGGTCCAAATTTGATCTCCCTATTGCACAAAACATCAGGGTTTGGCGTCCTCCCCTTCTCGTACTCGCTAAGGAAAGTAGCAAAAACCTTGTCCATATATTCTTTTGCAAAATTTACGGAAAAATAAGGAATGTCGATCGCGGTGCAAACGCGCCTGACGTCCTCATAATCCTCCGTGGCAGTGCAAACCCCGCAATCGTCTTTCTCCTCCCAGTTGTCCATAAAAAGTCCAATGACGTTGTATCCTTGATTTTTTAGTAGCAAAGCCGCTACCGAACTGTCGACTCCTCCGCTCATTCCAACCACAACTGTTTTTTTGTCTGTCATTTTATCCCTCTAAACTCTCGTCGCATTTTGGGCAAATATGCTCGTCATTATATACTTTGACACTTTCACCACAAGATTTACATACGACATTTATTTTTTTATTATAAATTATTTTACTACTCTTTATGTTTTTATTTTTCACTTCACTTAAAATTTCGCTGGCAACCTGCTTATCATATTCGTTTATTACTATGTTTTCGTCAATTGCAACGGGCACTTTGAAATTACCAAACAGTATTTGTAAAGTTGACCCCACCCAAATAATAAGCCCAAAGCACACAGGAAAAATCATCGCCCAAACTAAAAGTCCAATGTATTTTTGATTAAGCGTCTCAAAGGTTATTATATTAAGCGAAAACAAGACAGAATATGCGACAAAAATGAGCGTGGAAACGATTTGGTAAATGTATAATTTTCGCCTTCCAACCCTTTCAAATTGCAACCCCAGCCAGCCCAGAAACAGAGACAGCCAAAAAAGTTGCCATTTGTTGACGTCTGGTGGAAAGGTTGTCGTAAAAATTACCTTATTTGACTCTCCACGTTCGAGAGCGTCGCGTCCAGCGCTATTACTAACCCTCTCCAAACGCGAAAAAACAAGCCCACATCTATCACACACAGGCTGAATAGAAGCCAACTTTTTGTTGCACCTTGGGCAACGTTTAAATTTTTTGCTTACCATACAAAAAAAATTATATCAAAATTAACCCGAATAGTCAAATATCGCTGAAATAAAAAAGAGCCCAAAAGCGGACTCTATTTGAAATTTTGGAGTGAAATTAATTATATATTTTCAAAATTTCTATTATTTCGCATATTTCTTTATAGGTCAGCGATTCAAGTTTTGAAACTGCCGACTTATAAGCCTTCTTTAGTTCCTCAGAAAGGTTTGGTTTTGAAAGTGCAAGCTTGAGCATACTCTTTGCGACGTCCATCACTTCTTCTTTACTGCTATATTTCTTTAGTTTTAATATTTCCTCAAAAATTTTAAAACTTTGGTCCACTTCTCTCATAATTATTCCCTCTTTAAATTAATTATCTTATTAATAGCAGTTTTAGTCAAATAAATTGAATAATTTTATAGCATAAAAAGTAACTCACTCGCGTTTCAAACTACAATTGTTGCTCTTTTTCTGAACTTAGACCTTCATTAGTCCCTTGTTCTTCTTGTTCTGGTTCGTAATTTTGTTTCCTACCCTTACGAAAATCAAGGTGTTCAGGCGGGTCTGCCACGTAATTCTCTTTGTTTTGAACATCTTTTGCCATATCGACAGATAACGCGCAAAAAGCCCCGAGGGTGTCTTGTATTATTAACTCTTTATATTTTTCGTCCGCTCTATGTCCTGCCTCTTCCTTGTTTTGTGCAAATCTTTTTTGCTCCAAAAGATTATATTGTCGCATGGACGATTGTAATTCTTCGAGTTCCCTTTGCTCTGCCCTCTTTTTGCCACCAAATATTTTTTTTAAAATCCCCACGGGCTAAAACCTCACAAATTATTTTGAATTAATTATAGATAGTTGTACAAAGAATATTTGTCTTCGTCTTCAATTTCCCTATTTTGTTCTTTATCGGCAAGTTCAAAAATTTCATTATAAAGTGGGTCATCTTTTGTAATGACATATGGGCGATTTAGTATAAACATTTTGAGACTATTGAAGTTTTCGACAGTTTGAAGTTCGTCTAGCATTTCGTTGACAGGATTTTTATTAAACTGCATTGAATAAACCCTTTGCATAACTGTGAACTTGTATGCATAAAAATCTTGATCAACGCTAATTTGATTTGTCATTTTTTTGTCTCCTTTATTTTCGCTATGATTTTTGATATGGACTCCTTCAGCGAATAAATTTTCCTCTTTTGGAACGCCTGCTTCAACAGCACAGTTTTCAACTTTAACTTCGGCAACTTGAGTTGTTTTGACTCTTGGTTTTCTTGGCTTTCTTGGAGTCCGTGGGGTTTGATTTTCTGTTACATTTTTTGCATTTTCGTTTTTAGATTCTGTTTTCTTTGGCTTTGGATTGTTTTTAGGTTGTTCCGATTGTTGTTCTTGTTGTTCTTCCGCTGGTTTTTCTTGTTCCGGTTGTTGTTCCGCAGATTGCTCTTCTGCTGGTTTCGCTTGAGTTTTTTGTTCCGCAGATTGTTCTTGTGTTTTTTGTTGCGTAGATTGCTGTCCTGCTGGTTTTGCTTGAGTTTTT
>CAYJEF010000109.1:0-2652 GCA_964369125.1 uncultured Christensenella sp. | reverse complement strand
GCCAAGTAGGGCACCTAGGCACACTCGACCCGCTGGCAAGTGGCGTTTTGCCGCTAACAATCGGCAAGGCAACAAAACTGTTCGACTATTTTTTAACTAAACGCAAAACATATATCGCCGAATTTACTTTTGGATATCAAACAAACACCCTCGACCTTGAAGGAGAGATAGAAAAAACTTGCGATTATATCCCAACCGAAAGTGAATTAAAAAATGCAATAAAAGAGTACTTTTTGGGCAAAATTCCGCAAAAACCACCCGACTTTTCATCTAAAAAAATAAATGGACAAACGGCGCACAAACTAGCCCGAGCGGGAATAAAACTCGACCTAGCGCCAAAAGAAATCGAAATCTATGAGTTTGAACTTTTATCTAAAATTGACGAGAAAACTTTTTCTTTCAAAATCACTTGCTCCGCTGGCACCTACATTCGTTCCATTGCCCGTGACCTCGGTGAATATGTAAAATCTTGTGCAACGATGACGAATTTAAAGAGGACAAATGTTGGCGAATTTTTGCTGACTGACGCCCTAAATTTCGAAGAGTTTACGAGAGAAAACATAGAGAAAAATATTATCCCGCTTGAAACTGTTTTGTCCAGTTTTGACAAAATATCTGTCACTGAGTTAGAATTTAAAAAACTTCGTGATGGCATAAAAATTGACATAATTGGGGCTAAAAACACGGCTAACGACGTTTGCGTGTGTCTTAACGGCAAGGTGGTAGGTATGGGAAAAATAGCAGAAAACAAACTTAGAGTTAAGACCTATTTTGTATAAAATGGAGGAGAAAAATGATACGATTTGGACCGTCCGGCAACGGCGATTTGTTCTATGAACAAGGTTTTAAAACTAGCATAGACGCTCCAAAATGGCTACAAAATCGCGGACTAAACCTCTATGAATATTCGTTTTCAAGGGGATTTACTGCAAGCGAATTTATGGCAAAAACGCTTGGGGAAAAAAGCCTTGAACACGGCATTGAACTCTCCGTCCACGCTCCATACTACATAAATTTTGCTAACCCCGACCCGAAAATGATTGAAAAATCTATCGGTTATGTGCTAACAAGTTTAAAATTTCTCAAAATTATGGGAGGCAAAAAAATTGTTTTTCACCCCGGCACTTGCGGGGAACTCCCGCGGGAGAAGGCGCTGGAATTGCTTCACAAAAATATTCGAGAACTTGTTTCTCGCGTAGACGCTGAACGTTTCGACTTTAACTTCTACCTTTGCCCCGAAACAATGGGCAAAAGTCAGCAACTTGGCACTTATATGGAAGTGGCGGAAATTTGCACATATGCCCCCTATCTCACGCCAACGCTGGATTTTGGGCATATAAACGCTTTCACGGGCGGAACGCTTAAAACTGAGCAAGATTTTGAAAAAATTATTTCATATTTAATCGAAAAATTGGGTTTTGAAAAAGTTAAAAACATTCATATACACTTCTCAAAAATCGAATACGGAGACAAGGGTGAACTCAAACATTTGACCTTCGAAGACACAAAATATGGTCCTGAATTCGAACCCCTTGCCCGCGTTATAAAAAAATATAAACTGGAACCAACTATCATTTGCGAATCCCGTGGCACGCAAGCCGAGGACGCAAACGAAATGAAAGAAATTTATGAAAAAATAAAGGGAGAAAACTAATATGTCCGGACATTCAAAATGGCACAACATTCAAGCCACGAAGAGCAAAGCAGACAACGCGCGTGGCAAAATATTTACAAAAATTGGACGTGAAATCGTGGTCGCTGTTAAGCAAGGCGGAGCCGACCAAAACACGAACGCAAAACTTCGCGATGTCATCTCAAAAGCAAAACAAAACAATATGCCAAACGACAACATTATGCGCAGCATCAAAAAGGCGAGCGGTGAAATGGGTTCGGTGAACTATGAGGAAATAACCTATGAGGGCTATGGTTCGGGTGGGAGCGCTCTAATTGTCAAGTGCTTGACCGACAACAAAAACCGCACGGCAGGCGACATTCGCCACACTTTTGATAAATATGGCGGGAACCTTGGCTCTACGGGTTGCGTCTCCTATCTTTTCGATAACAAGGGCGTTTTAACCATAAAAAAATCTGCTAATGTAAGCGAAGAAACCTTAATCGACCACTGCCTCGAAGCCGAAGCCGAGGACGTCGTTAATGATGACGAAGAATATTTTGAAGTAATCACATCGCCAAGTAATTTCACTCAAGTGAAAGAATTTTTGGAAGAAAAGGGCTATATTCTAGAATCCTCGTCCGTCATAATGGCGCCACAAATGACAATGGAACTAAGTGACAACGCTCGTGAGACTTTCGAGAAACTCGTAAGTGCGCTAAACGACCTCGACGACGTGCAAGACGTTTATCATAATGTCGAATTGAAATATGACGAGGAAGAAGAGTAATTTTTTGCAAAAATCAAATTATGCTTGCAATTTTATCTCAAAAACTATATAATCATTTTGCGATAAATATCAGGGCGTTTGCCCTGAATTCTTGGGGGTATAGCTCAGTTGGTAGAGCGTTTGAATGGCATTCAAAAGGTCAGCGGTTCGAGACCGCTTATCTCCACCAAAAAAAGACACCATTTAAAGTGGTGTTTTTTTGTAAAAGAAACCACCAGATAGTCTGGTGGTGCGGTTGAGGCTTTTGCCG
>CAYJEF010000108.1:0-2702 GCA_964369125.1 uncultured Christensenella sp. | reverse complement strand
CTAGATAAAAATACGGGAGAAAGCACCAAATGGGATTACTGTCCAAAATATTTGTGTCAGAAAACACAAGAAACATAAATCGCCTAGAAAAAATCGCCCAGAAAATTGAAGCGCTGGACGACATTTTTTCACAAAAAACAGACCTAGAACTTCTCAAAATGACTAGTGAATTAAAAAACCGCTTGTCCTCTGGCGAAACGCTAGACGATATATTGCCCGAAGCATTTGCCACCGTTCGAGAGGCGAGCAAACGCGTTGTAAATATGAAACACTTCCACGTGCAACTTCTTGGCGGTATAGCGCTCCACCAAGGCAGAATTGCCGAAATGAAAACAGGCGAGGGCAAAACGCTCGTTGCCACGCTTCCTGCTTACCTAAACGCACTAAACGGCAAAGGCGTTCACATTGTCACCGTCAACGAATATCTTGCCAAGCGTGACGCCGAATGGATGGGCAAGATCTACAAATTTCTAGGGCTATCCGTCGGCGTAATTCTCACCGAAATGGACCCCTCCTCGAAGAAAGACGCCTATAATTGCGACATAACCTATTGCACCAATAGCGAACTTGGGTTTGATTACCTTAGGGATAATATGGCGCAAACTATCGAGCAAAAGGTCCAGCGCGGGCAACACTTTGCCATCGTCGACGAAGTGGATAGCATTTTAATTGACGAAGCACGCACCCCGCTTATTATCTCTGGAATGGGTATGAAATCGAGCGAAATGTATTACACTGCTCAGCGTTTTGCGAAAACTTTAACAAAAGACGACATTGAAATAGAAGAAAAACACAAACAAATTCGCCTGACTGAAACGGGCGTAGACAAGGCCGAAAAATTTTTCAAAGTGGAAAACCTATCGGACATAAACAACATTGAACTCAACCACCACATAAACAACTCAATGCGCGCCAATTTCATTATGAGACGCGACATCGACTATATTGTCAAAGACGACGAAATCATCATCGTCGACGAATTCACGGGTCGCCTAATGCCCGGCAGGCGCTATAGCGAAGGATTGCACCAAGCCATTGAAGCAAAGGAGAACGTCAAGATAAAGGAAGAGAGTAAAACCCTAGCGACCATAACGTTCCAAAACTACTTTCGTTTGTATAACAAACTCAGCGGAATGACCGGCACAGCGCTCACCGAAGAGGCGGAATTCAACGGGATTTACAACCTTGACGTCGTGTGTATTCCCACAAATCTCCCCATTATTCGCGCCGATTATCCAAACATAATTTATACCACCGAGGAGGGCAAATTCCGCGCCGTAGTGCGTGAAATAAAGGAAATTCACGAGACGGGCAGACCTCTCCTCGTCGGCACGGCGTCGGTGGAAAAAAGCGAAAAATTAAGCGAACTTCTGCGTCGCGAAAAAATTCGCCACGTAGTCCTAAACGCCAAAAATCACGAGCAAGAATCGGAAATCGTCGCCCAAGCGGGCAAAATAAATTCCGTGACAATCGCCACAAATATGGCAGGTCGTGGCACGGATATTTTGCTTGGTGGCAACCCAGAATTTTTGACAAAAAAGGAACTAAAAGACAAGGGCTATAACGCAAACGAAATAGAACTCGTCTCGGGTTATGCAACTACCCTAAGCGACGAAATGCGCAAACTAAAAGCGCTTTATAGCGAAATTTATAGCAAACACAAAGCCCAAACTGACGAAGAAAAAGCCAAAGTTATTGCACTCGGCGGGTTGTGCATTGTTGGCACAGAAAAACATGAAAGCAGGCGAATAGATAACCAGCTTCGTGGACGTGCGGGCAGGCAAGGCGACCCAGGCTCCAGCGTGTTTTATGTATCTATGGAAGACGAACTTATAAGGCGTTTTGGCGGGGACAGAATGAAATCCATCGCCCAAATGTTTAGAATAGACGACGACACGCCGTTCCAAGTGAAAATCCTTTCAAAGCAAATAGAGCACGCGCAAAAGAAGATTGAAGAGCAAAACTATGCGTCGCGAAAACTCGTCCTTGAATACGACGATGTTATGAGCAAACAGCGTGAAATAATCTATGGTCAGCGCGACAAAGTCCTCAGTGGAGCAAATGTCCATCAAGAGATTTTGGATATGTTTCCCGATGTTGTAAGGCGAGTTGTATACACCTGTATAAGCGACGACAAACCATATTTCGATTGGGACCTCGAGCACTTTAATCGCGAACTCGAAGTGAGATTATTTGAAAAGGGTAGTAATGTCGTCACCGAAGAATTTGTGGAAGACAAAGAAGTCGAAGAAGTCTACAAAAAAGTTTGTGAACTCGTGTTTAATCGCTACGAAAACGTCCTTAAAAATGTAAACGAAGTGGGCATTGACTTTGCAAAATATGAACGAGGATTTCTTCTAAAAGTTGTGGACACGCTATGGATGGAACACATCGACACTATGGACATTTTGAAAAAGGAAATTGGGCTTCAAGCATACGGCGGGCATGACCCAGTGGTGGAATTTAAGCGCGCGGGGTTTGATTTGTTCGACCAAATGGTGGAGAAAATTCGCGAAGATACCTGCACATATCTACTCAATCTCAAAATTGAACGGGTGCCAGTTATGCCAAAAAGCAGACCTCCACAAAACCTGCAAACTAACCAAAAATTCATTCAAGCCAAGTCCACAAAAATCGTGGGCAGGAACGATCCATGCCCATGTGGTAGTGGCAAAAAATACAAACATTGCTGTGGCAAAAAC
>CAYJEF010000107.1:0-2705 GCA_964369125.1 uncultured Christensenella sp. | reverse complement strand
ATAATATATAGTTTGACAAAAAATCTTTACCGCACTAAACTAAAAAAATGGAAGAATTAGAGAAAAAAATATTAGACGCAATGAACAAAAGGTTTTTCAGCCACAGCGGGCTAACAAAACTCGCTAAGGTTGTGAGTGAAGCATTGCAAGAAGACTACGAAAGTGTCCTGTCTGCGGTTGTAAGCCTTGAAAAATCTGGCGACATTTACGAATTTACCAAACACAAATATATCACCGCCGAAAGTGCAGGGATAGTCCGAGGGAAAATTGTTTTTAATTCCCCAAATTTTGGCTTCGTTTTGTCCCCAGAGGGCGATGTTTACATTGCCAAACGAAACACGCTTGGTGCATTTGACGGCGATGTTGTGCTTGCTAAAATTACCCACGAAGAGAAGGGTGGCAAACGGCGCGAGGGCAAAGTTCTAAAGATTTTGTCTCGCGATAATAACGGAATTGTGGGTACATTTGTCTTGGTTAAAAGTTACGGCTACGTGAAACCCGAACGCAAAAATTTTGACATTTTTATCCCTGCTGGGAGTACCCTTGGCGCGCATGACGGGGACAAAGTTGTCTGCGATATAGTGGAATATAAATCGGGTAATCCCGTCGGCAAAGTTACGGAAGTTATCGGCTCTCTTTCGGAGCGTGGTAACGACATAAAATGGATATTGCGACAACATAAAATAGTTGGAGATTTCCCCGAACAAGTGCTTAAAATTGCCCGCAGTTTTTCGCAAACTATCGACAAAACAAAAATCTCAAACAGGCGCGATTTGCGGGATAGTATGTTGTTTACTATTGACGGTGCGGACGCAAAAGACCTAGACGACGCCGTATCGCTAAAGAAAAATTCCGACGGCACATATCTCCTTGGCGTTCATATCGCCGACGTTGGCGAATATGTAACGTTTGAGTCGCCCATTGACGAAGAGGCTTTTCGCCGTGCCACCAGCATATATTTTATTAATGACGTCATTCCTATGCTTCCAAAAGAACTTAGTAACGGCATTTGTTCGCTAAATGAAAACGAAGAGCGCCTAGCACTCAGTGTTGAAATGAAAATCGACGCCACGGGAGACGTAATTAGCAGTGAAGTTTTTGAGAGCGTCATTAGGAGTAAACACCGCCTAAATTACGATGAAGTGCTCGAACTTCTTGACGGAAACACCGCCGTCGCCGAACGCCTAAGTGATATAAAACAGACACTTTTTGATATGCTCGAACTTTCAAACATTTTGGAAGCGCGACGCAAGAAATGTGGTTCGCTAGATTTTGACCTGCCCGAGGGCAAGGTTATTGTTGATGGCAACGGCAAGCCAGTTGACGTGTTAAAACGCGTGGCGACGAAGTCCACAAAACTCATAGAAACCTTTATGGTCGTCGCAAACGAGACCGTCGCAAAGAAGTTTTTTGACGCCAAAATTCCATTTGTCTATCGCGTCCACGAGACCCCTGATGCCGATAAAATGGCGACGTTCTATAATTTCCTCGGCACCCTTGGCATTCAAGCGCCCGAGAGCAAAAAGGACGTCACGCCAAAGGATTTGCAGGGCATTTTGGACAAAGTTGACGACAAAGATTTCGCGGAAGTTGTGAATATGATGATGCTTAGAAGCCTAAAAAAAGCAAAATATTTCGACAAATGTTTGGGGCATTTCGGGCTCGCGCTTCAATTCTATTGCCATTTCACGTCCCCAATTCGCCGATATCCAGACTTATGTATTCACCGCATAATAAAAGATTATTTGCGCAAAAACTACTCGCTCATAAAGTCGCCTAAAATGGCGGATTTTGTGGAGCGTGCCAGCGCGCAGAGTAGTAATCAAGAAAAATTGTCAGAGGACGTCGAACGCGCCATCGAGGACTACAAGAAGTGCGAATATATGTCCCAGTTTATTGGACAAACTTTTTCTGGCATCATCAGTAGCGTCTCTTCGCGCGGATTTTATGTGGAACTCGAAAACACCTGCGAGGGTCTCGTCAGCGTGTCGTCGCTAAAAGACGATTTCTATGACTTCGACGAACGCAAACTAATGCTCGTGTCAAAGCACAATTATTATAAAATTGGCGAGAAAGTGGAAGTGAAAGTCTTGTCTTGCAATCTTCCAGAACGAAAAACCGAATTTGGACTTGTCAAAAAAATTAGATAAATTTTCGCAATAATATGCTATAATCTTCGTGGAGAATTTTAATGAAACTCATCGCCACCAACAAATACGCGAATTATAACTATTTTTTGCTAGAAACTTTCGAAGCGGGCATTGTCTTAAAGGGCAGTGAAATAAAGTCAATTCGGCAAAACGGAATGACTCTAAACGAGAGTTTTATTTTGCTGTCAAAAACTAAAGTTTACCTAAAAAATTGCTACATAAAACCCTACCAAAGCGTGAATGGATTCAGTCCCGACGCCAAGCGCGACAGAGCCTTACTTCTAAACAAAACTGAGATCGACACCTTGCGCGACAAATCACAAAAAGAGGGATTAACCATAATCCCCGTAAAAGCATATTTTAAGGGCGACCACCTAAAACTCGAAATCGCCGTTGCACGTGGAAAAAAACTCTACAACAAAAAGCAAGACCTAAAAGAGCGCGACATCGCCCGCTCCGCCGAAATCGAACTAAAAACCAAAAAAAACATATAAACAACAAAAAAAGTAGCGGTTAGCCGTCAGGCGTGCCCGCGTAAACTTTTTTGTGTCGCCC
>CAYJEF010000106.1:1455-2705 GCA_964369125.1 uncultured Christensenella sp. | reverse complement strand
GTATATTTTTCTAGTTGCACCGTGAATAAATTTAGGTTAATTCTAATATAAGTGTCCTCGTTTGGTCTGTCGATGATGATAATAATTTCGTCGCCTGGGCGAACCGTGAGCATAAAGTCTCCCAAGTCATACCCGACGTCAAACATATGCGTAGAAGTTTGTCCGCTCTGCGCCCTAGTAATTTCTATCCCGCGCACGATATCTCCGGCTTGAAGTCCCACTTCTGCGGCGTGGGAATTTGCCACAATATCTTCCACAGTGATGTCGGCCGATTTAATGTTCAAATTACTTTCCTCGACGAATGTGTTCTTTGGGTTGTCGTTTGGAATGAAAGTGTAGCCAATCAAATATTTATGCACCCCGACGGTCTTGTCCGTAACTTCGGCGTCCTCTAGCGCAAGATTGTAGAAATAGATAATATTTTCTGCAACACTCCTTACATTATTGCCCAAAATTGCATTGGCAACGTTCTCAATTTCCTGGGACACATATTTTGCGTTTGTGATGCCTATAAGGTTACCCCTGATGTCGAACACCCCGCCCCCGCTATTTCCGCCGTTGATTGATGCGTCAAGGCGCAAGCAAAGCAGATTTCGGTATGCCCCAGCAATGCCTACTTGCACATATTCCCTGTCGAAACTCACGACCCCGCTGGTTACCGCAATGCCCACTCCCATAGGATTGCCCACAGCAATGGCAGTCGACCCCGGTTGTAAATATGTCGTGTCCGCAAAAGTGACCGCGCTCGCTGGCGTGCTTGCCAACTTTTCATACTCCGCGCCAGCATCGCCCGATACCTTTAAAACCGCCAAATCATAAGCCGCCGACCCGCCGATATATTCCGCAAGAATGCTCTTGTCACCAAAGTCATATTCGTTATTGCCGATAGACACCGTCTCTGCGCCATATGTGTATAGGTGAATTTCTTGTGCTGGCGCAAAAGTTACGGAGCCTTCCAATTCTTGCTGTTCCATCACCACGTGATAGTTAGTTACAATATAAGCATACTTTCCGCCACCGTTCATTTCATAAATAACGCCCGAACCTGCGCCCTGACTAGTGTATATGCTGACGACTTGGTTAACCGCGCGCGCCGACACTTCGTCCAAACCCACGACGCCACCATAATCCTGCATAAAATCTTTAAATCCCGCAGAGTCGTTTGTGTATTCACCTAAAGAAACGCCCAAATTGAACAAACTTTCTGCCGAAAAACTATCCGCAATCGCGCCAGTTTTCACGACCAAACT
>CAYJEF010000106.1:0-1355 GCA_964369125.1 uncultured Christensenella sp. | reverse complement strand
TTCAAACTATCTAACCATTCAATCTCCGTGCCAACAAATCCATTTTTGACAGCAATCTCATATGCCGAAATATATTGGATATTGTCTGCAATGGAGTAACCGTAGAACATAAGTCCCCCGCAAATCACGAGAACTGCTATGTAGACAAATTTCATTAGTTTTTTCATATAAATCCCCTCTAGTAATCAGTCAACTTCGCGAGTTTTTTGGAGAAGTACTCGAACTTGTTTCTCAATCTCGTTACACACGTCCATATGTCCCTCGAGATACGTCTTTACATTTTCCTTGCCTTGAGCAATCTTTTCGCCCTTATAGGAGAACCAAGACCCACTCTTCTCAATAATATTATTCTCCACTGCGAGGTCGAGTATGCACCCGACATTCGAAATGCCTTTGCCATAAATTATGTCAAATTCGGCGAGCTTAAATGGAGGTGCCATTTTGTTCTTCACTACCTTGATACGCGTCCTGTTGCCAATGAAGTCACTGCCCTCTTTTATGCCGTCTATGCGCCTGACGTCTAGACGAATACTCGCGTAGAATTTTAGCGCCTTTCCACCTGTTGTCGTCTCGGGACTGCCAAACATAACGCCCAGTTTGTCGCGTAGTTGATTGATAAACACCACGCAAGATTTACTCTTGCTGGTAATGCCTGCGAGTTTCCTGAGCGCTTGGCTCATAAGGCGCGCTTGAAGCCCCATAAAACTTTCGCCCATTTCGCCCTCAATCTCCGCTTTTGGCGTGAGAGCCGCGACAGAATCGATAACGACAATGTCGAATGCCCCGCTTTTTACGAGTGTTTCGCAAATATCGAGTGCCTGTTCGCCGTTGTCGGGTTGCGACACATACAATTCGTCGAGGTCAACGCCAAGATTGCCCGCATACACAGGGTCTAGCGCGTGTTCGGCGTCTATGAATGCTGCCGTTCCCTTTAGTTTTTGAGCCTGCGCTATTATGTGCAAAGCGACTGTGGTTTTTCCGCTGGATTCTGGTCCATAAATTTCTATTATTCGTCCGCGTGGCACACCGCCGATGCCAAGAGCATTGTCAAGGACGAGGCACCCCGTTGGGATAACGTCCACCTTTTCCATAGGCTGATCGCCTAGTTTCATAATGCAACCTTTGCCAAACTGCTTTTCAATCTGCAAGATTGCCTGTTCAACATTCTTCTCTTTATCCATTTTTTTTCCTTTTATTTTGTTAATTTCAACTATATTATATCAAATCAATATCATTCTCCAAAACAAAAATTATAAATTTGTCAAACTAATGTTCTATTATTTTTTAAAAGACCATTTTTTAGGACTTGTTACAAAACAGTTCTGCCAAGGGAAAAATCGCCCACTTTAAGTTTC
>CAYJEF010000105.1:0-2715 GCA_964369125.1 uncultured Christensenella sp. | reverse complement strand
GGAAACAATGATACAGAAGGATTCGAATAAAAATGAAAGATAAAACAAAAGAAATCTATGATATTTTACTTCTGCGTTTTGGCGACGCGAAGTGTGAACTTAATTTCAAAAACAACTTTGAACTTATCGTCAGCGTTGTTTTGTCCGCACGTTGCACCGACAAGCGTGTGAATTTAATCACGCCTGCGCTTTTTGAAAAATATCCAACGGCAAAAGAACTTGCACTTGCACACACAAGTGACGTCGAGAAAATCATTTATTCTTGTGGGTTTTATAAGAACAAGACGCGAAATTTGATTGCTCTTTCACAGGACTTGGTGACGCGGTTTGGGGGAGTTGTCCCAGAGGATTATGACGACCTTGTGTCCCTTGCGGGCGTTGGGCGAAAGACGGCAAACGTTGTCACTTCCGTTGGTTTTTTGCGTCCCGCAATCGCCGTGGACACGCACGTTTTTAGGGTGGCAAACCGCCTTGCTATTGTTCGCGCCAAATCTCCACTTGAATGTGAACAAAAACTTCAAAAACTTTTCCCCCGCGACAAATGGGGCAAACTTCACTCGATGTTTGTGTTGTTTGGCAGGTATGTTTGCAAGTCAAGAGCCCCTGAGTGTCAGAGTTGCGAACTGAAAGAATATTGTAAATATTACGCAGAAAAATATAAAAAAGTTGACAAATAGATTTTGATTTTTGCCTATAATTATGTATAATTAGAAAAGAGGAAAAATGGATATGTTTGTTGACAGTGTTAGGATTTTCATAAAAGCCGGCAATGGTGGCAAAGGCGCCATTTCGTTTAGACGCGAAAAGGGTGTGCCAAATGGCGGTCCCGACGGCGGAAATGGCGGAAAGGGTGGCAACATTGTTTTTCGCCCAACGCGAGACCTTAATAACCTTGTGGGATTTCGATATACTTCTCATTTCAAGGCGCAAAACGGCGAGGCGGGCAACAGCACCAACAAAAATGGCAAGAGCGGGAAGGATCTCATTATTCACGTGCCACAGGGGACAATCGTTAAAGATTATGAGACGGGCAAGATTATCGCCGACCTCTTTTATTCCGACAGGGACTATGTTCTTCTTCACGGCGGAAGCGGAGGCAAAGGCAACGCGTTTTTCAAAACTTCCACGCGTCAAGCACCACATTTTTCACAAACTGGGGAAATCGCCAAAGAACGCAGTGTGATTTTGGAACTTAAAACTCTGGCGGACGTCGGGCTGATTGGCTATCCAAACGTTGGCAAAAGCACTCTTTTGTCCGTCATTTCAAACGCAAAACCAAAGATTGCAAACTATCATTTCACTACTCTTACGCCAAACCTTGGCGTCGTGAAATTTTATAACCACAGTTTCGTTGTCGCGGATATTCCGGGGCTTATAGACGGCGCAAGCGAAGGACAGGGGCTGGGGATTGAATTTTTAAAACACATCGAGCGCACGCGGATTCTCGTGCATGTCATCGACATTTCGGGCGCTGACGGCAGGGACGCCTACAGCGATTACCTTGTAATCAACAAGGAACTCAAAAACTTCAACGAGAAACTTTCACAGCTGCCTCAAGTCATAGTGCTAAACAAGATTGACCGATTGCGTGATTTTTCCAAAGTGGAAGAATTTAAGTATAAACTCAACGACAGCGAGGCAAAAATTGTGTGTGTATCTGCGCTTTGCAGAGAGAATACGGAGGAACTCGTTCGAACCATTTGGAAAGAACTCGAAAAATTGCCAGCGCAGGTGCCAGTAGACGTAGAGGAATTTGGATTCGACGACCAAGACAAGACAGCTATTGAGGTCAAGAAAGTGGGCAAAGATGAATATGAAGTGAGCGGGGGATTTATCGAAAATATTTCGCGAGGCATCATTGTCAGCGATTACGAATCGCTCTCATATTTCTGGAAACGTCTCAAAAATGACGGTATAATAGACATTTTAAAGGAAAAGGGCGTCAAGGACGGCGACACGATTCGCATTGGCAAAATTGATTTTGAATATGTCGAATAAGTTTAGATTGAGAATTTTATTTGACAAATATGCGCGAAATTAAAGGAGAAATATGCTTACATCAAAGGATAGAGCAAAACTTAAAAATATTATTTCAAAGGAAAGTCCTGTTTGCATAATCGGCAAAGAGGGACTATCTGAGACCTGTATGTCGGGAATAAACGATGCTCTTATTGCGCGTGAAATTGTGAAAATTAGCGTTCTGACAACTTGCGATAAAGAGGCAAAAACCCTTGCAAACGAAATAGAAGAAACCCTTAAATGCGAAGTTGTGGACGTCATTGGTAAGAAAATTATTGTCTATAAATTAAACAATAAAAAGAAAATTCACGTCCTTTAAAAAATATAGATTTTAATCGAAGAAGATTATCACTTCTTCTTTTTTTGTGAGTGACACAATGGCAAAACAAAACATAACTGAACTCATAAGAACATAAAAAATACTTCGTCTTACTATAAGACTGCAAAAAAACACGAGCAGTCCGCTAAGAAAATATTTTTTTGCCTTGTCGCGACTAAAACTCATTTGCATCACTTGCTTAAATTTCAATTTTGCATTTTTTTTCATCTCAAACAATTTTTCGGGGAATGTATTTGACGGCACAAAGAGGCTTTCATAAATGTCTTTTTTTTCAACGATTTTCACGCTAATTCCTTCCAAATTTTGTGCAAAAATTTTGTCTTTTGCGTCAAAAGTATAGCAGAGAAATATTAAGG
>CAYJEF010000104.1:0-2749 GCA_964369125.1 uncultured Christensenella sp. | reverse complement strand
CAATATGTCTATGAATTACCTTCTATATGCATATAAAAAATGTGTTTTTGGGGCAAATTTACGCAGTGATATTTCGTATAAAATCGGCGCAGTTGTTGAAATTATTCAGGGTGCATTAGCAATTGTTTCGCTACTTGTGTTCAAAAACTATTATTTATATGTTACGACAATGCTTATTGGCACACTAATAAAAAATCTTATAATAAACATTGTGTTTAACAAAAAATATTCTAATTTCAGCCCCCAAGGCGAAATTTCTGCAGAAGAAAAAAAATCACTAAAGCAAAACATCATTGACTTGTTTGGCGGGAAATTAAGCACTGTCTTTTTCAACACATTTGATAGTATTATTATTTCTGTAGTGCTAGGTTCCAATATTCTTGGCTTATATAATAATTATTATATTATTATGAATTCTATATACGGAATTACCATAATTTTTAGTTCGTCAATAGTGAATATTATTGGCAACAAGATTGCAACTGCGAGTGTAAACGAGAATTATATTGTTTTTAAACGCATTGATTTTCTTTTTAAATTTATCGTTGCGTTGTTTACAATTTGCCTTGTCTGTCTATATCCACATTTTATGAAATTATGGCTCAAAGATGAAGAAATGCTATTTGGATTTGGTTATATTATTTTATTTGGTTTATATTTTTATTTTTTCACTATAAGGAATATTATTTGTATCTATAAAGACGCTGCGGGTTTGTGGCATTCAGACAGAATTCGTCCATATATTGAAGGGGTTTGTAATATCACATTAAACATCATTCTCATTTATCTCATCGGACTTCCCGGCATTTTGATTGCGACGATTGCCACTATGGCTTTTATGGGTAACCCGTGGCTTGTTCGCTCGTTTTTTAAAGACTATTTCAAACGCAATGAAAGTGATTATTTTTTCTCTCACTTATACAATTTCACTATTATGACTTTGTGTGGTGTGGCGACATTTTTTGTCTGCTCACTGCTCCCAAGTGTCGGCATCTTAGCGTTTCTTGGCAAAGTCGCAATTTGCGCTGTTATGCCAACCCTTCTGTTACTTTTGTTAAATTTCAAAACTTTGGAGTTTAAGTATTATACATCACTAATTCGAGATTTTATAAAGGGTAAAAAATTATCTCTCTCAAAGATTTTTTCAAGCAAAAAACGGAGTGATTAGTTTTTACTTTTCTTAATTATAATTATAATTAAGTGTTTTTACGATTCTTGTTTAATGTTTGCCTGCATAATACTTTTTAGTTTTACAAAAACTATAATTATGAAAAGCAAACTTGCAAAATATACCAAAAAGCGGGATTTTAATATAACAGCGGAACCCTCGGGAGACGTAAAAATTAATGGCGAGAAATTAAAGGAAAGAATATTTTGCGTCCAACATCATTTGGCAAGTCGTGACCACTACGATTTTAGGCTCGAATATGGTGGCGTTTTAATTAGTTGGGCGGTTCCAAAAGGTCCTTCGTTTTGTATAAAGGACAAACGCCTTGCAGTGAAAGTGGAGGACCACCCGCTCTCTTATGCAAATTTCGAGGGCACGATTCCAGCAGGCTCGTACGGCGCCGGAATCGTTATGCTTTGGGACGAAGGCACTTGGAAACCTGAAAGCGATGAAGTGGAAAAATCACTCGAAAACGGCTCGCTAAAGTTTGAATTAAACGGCACTCGTCTCAAGGGAAAATGGGTGCTATACAAAATGAAGTCTGCAAAAGGTGACAACTGGATTCTATCTAAAATTCAAGACGAGTTTGCACAAAAAACAGCCGGAATTAAACACTATAAAACAAGCATAAAAACGGGCAGATCAATGAAAGAGATAGAAAGCAAAAAAAAGACAAAATCAAACAAAACTAAAAATCCTTTTCCCAGCGCAAGCGTGCAACAACTAAAACTTGTCGATAAAATCCCTACCGGTAAAGACTGGATATATGAACTAAAATTTGACGGCTATCGAATGCTGTGCTTTATAGAAAATGGCGATATAAGTTACATGACGCGAAATGGGCAAAATTACACACAAAAACTCAGTCAACTTTGTACAAATATGAGCAGTTGGTGCGAAAATACAACTGCAGTTTTAGACGGCGAAGTGGTAGTTTTGGACGAAAACGGCGTCCCAAACTTTGGTCTTTTGCAACGCAGTTTGAAAGATAAAAGCAAACATAATCTCTCATATATCTTGTTTGATTTGCTTGCCCTAAATGGCGAAGACCTGAGAGAAAAACCATTAAAAAACCGTCGAAAAATGCTCAAAAAACTGCTAAAAAGTGCCCCAAAATGCCTCGTTTTTAGCAAAGAAATTAAGGGAAATGGGCAGAAAATATTCGAAAATGCCTGCGATATGGGATTTGAAGGCATCGTTGCAAAAAAACTATCTTCCACATATTCGGGCACCAGAAACGACGATTGGCTGAAAATAAAATGCAAAAAAGAACAAGAATTCGTTGTAGGTGGATATGAAAAGAGCACAAAAAAAGACGGAATAAGTGCGCTTCTTCTTGGCTTTTATTCGGGAAATAAATTAAACTATGTCGGCAAAACCGGCACGGGATTTTCCCTAATTGAAGCAAAATCAATTTTAGAGAAATTGGAAAAAATTTGTTCAAAAAGCCACTTTACAAATATGCCAAAAGGTGAAAAAAGTAAGCAAACAAAATTTGTGACTCCTAAACTTATCGTCCAAGTTCAATATGCAGAACTCACAAGCCAAAATCTCCTTCGCCAAGCCAGTTTTAAAGGACTC
>CAYJEF010000103.1:0-2761 GCA_964369125.1 uncultured Christensenella sp. | reverse complement strand
TCGAACCTACGACCCCTTGCTTGTAAGGCAAGTGCTCTAACCAACTGAGCTATACTCCCGAAAAATTGGAGCGGAGGACGGGATTCGGACCCGCGACGTTCACCTTGGCAAGGTGACGCTCTACCACTGAGCCACCCCCGCATTTGTCCACAAAAGTGACAATATTAATATAACAAACAAGGAAATATTAGTCAAGAATATTTTTGGCGATTTTGAAAATTTCCAGAAGTTTTTTGCTGGGTGATGTATTATTTATTATGAATTTATGTGAAAAAATGTGAAGAAAAAAGTTGAACATATGCTCCACTGATTTCTTGAAGAAGAAGATTAAACTATCGCTTTTCTTCTTGTTTGGGCAAAATCATAACTTTTTGTGTGTAATTTCACCTTAAAAAAGTTATCTACTGCACAAATCTGCATCACTTTTGTTGCTTTGCGATTTGTAGTTAGATTTTTGCTTTGCCCCTCTCGATGCTTTTGCCATATTAAAGGCACCTCCTTCTTATGACTGGCAAGTAAGTCAGTCATAATTATTATGTGAGAAAAAATCACAAACATACTTACAAATTATTCCAATAACAGTTGCAGGCGTCGTCGATAAAAAGTTTGCCATAAGTTGTTTTTATTCTTTCTTTTTCGCGCAAAGTTAAAAGTGCGCTAAGAAGTTTTCTAAACTTCTTATCAAAAGAATTTAGCACATTTTCAAGTGCGAGTTTTACGCCATAAGACGCGTTTTTAGTATCAATTTCAATAAATACTGTGCCAGTAGTCTCGTTTATAGTTAACGCCGATATGTCGCTACTGAGGTTAAATTCGTAAAGCATTTGCCATAGAGAAATGGAGGAAAACACAAGATTGTTTTCGCTCAAAAACTGCCCAGCGGTAAGGGCGAGTGGAGAAAGCGAGAAGAATGAGAAAAAAGTCTCTTGAGTACCATTTTTTTTAAACAAAATAGGGATTTGGAGTTCGGCAAAGACTGCGCTAGAAATTTCTAAAATTTTGTAGTCCTTGTCTAGAATATATTTTGTTTCTTCGTTTGATATATAGAAAACTGGCAATCTTTCACGTGCTTTTATGACGAATTTGTTCGGGAAAACTGCTTCAATTTTTAGCGTTTCAAGGTAAGGATTATTGCGCTCTAGGTCAATAATATACTTGTCTTTTTCCTGCAAAAACATAAGTTTTCCAAACTGAAAGTCGGCAGAAGATATGACTTTTGAAATTTTTTCTTGCGTGTTAAACACGCTGTTTGAAGAGATGTTTATAGGGCGATTTTCAGTCGAAAGAAAAAATATTTCGACAGTTTTTAGTTCGAAAACTGCGGACGAAAAACTAAGAAGAAAGATAAAAACAAGCATAATACATATAATTATGTATAGGCGTTTTTGCTTCAAAATTCACCTCTAAATTGTCCTTTTTATGTCGGCGCCTAGTGAGGAAAACACTTGATCAAGCCTTTCGTAGCCACGGTCGATGTTTTGAATATTGTTTAAAATCGTTTGCCCTTCTGCCGTCATTCCGGCTATAGTTAGTGCTGCTCCAGCACGAAGATCGGTGCAATTTACCTCCGCACCAAACAATTTTTCGACGCCGGTGACGATGGCAACGCGGTCTTTTGTTATTATATTTGCTCCCATTTTAATGAGTTCTGGCACGTGTTTTAAGCGGGTTTCAAAGAGATTTTCGTTGATTACACAGGTGCCGACGCTCACGGTTTGCAAAACCATACTTTGAGGTTGAAGGTCGGTCGGAAATCCTGGGTATGGCATCGTCTCAATTTTCTGAAAACTTGCTGGGCGACTGAGTGCTTTCAGCCTTATGCTATCACTATTAGTCGTAATTTCCAAACCTGAATTATGCAGTTTATTTACAAGTGAGTAAATATGTTTAAAATCGACATTCTTCACCGTGACGTCTCCGCCACAAGCAGCGACCGCGAGCAGATAAGTTCCTGCAATTATGCGGTCCTCCATCGGTAAATATTCGACGTCGCCAAGTTTTTTTACACCGTCAATAATGATTGTGTCGGTTCCGGCACCGATAATTTTTGCACCGCATTTGTTTAGGAAATTTTGTAAATCGACAATTTCTGGTTCCTTCGCGGCGTTGAAAATTCGCGTGGTTCCCTTTGCCAAAACGCCTGCCATCATTATGTTTTCGGTGGCGCCGACGCTTGGAAAATCAAGGTGGACGTCGTTGCCGAGGAGCGCTTTCGTCTCGCATTTTATGATGCCAAATTTCTCAATTATGTCTACATTTAGCGCTTTTAGACCTTTCAAATGAAGGTCTATTGGGCGCGCGCCGATGTCACAACCACCGGGGTAGCAGACGACTGCCCTTTTTAGGCGCCCGAGAATGGAACCAAGCAAGAAAATTGACGATCTTATTTTTGTCGCCAAATCCTTTGGAATTTCTGTCTTATCAACGTTTGAACAGTCGATTATCAGGTCCCTGCCATTTTTTTGCACTTTACAGCCAAGAGTTTTGATTATTTCCGTCATTGTCTTGATGTCTTCGAGGTCGGGACATTCGTGCAAAGTCACGACGCCACTTGAAAGTATGCACGCGGCGAGAATGGCGAGGTAGGAGTTTTTCGCTTTTGACACAGAAACGACGCCGTATAATTTTTTTCTTCCGCTTATAATAAATTTTTCCATTTTAAAATTCTCACTAGATAATATTATGCTGGCGCGAGAACAAAATTGAATTTTTTGGGGTGAGATTTTAATTTAGTTTAAAGGAATTATTTTATGAATTTTCG
>CAYJEF010000102.1:0-2786 GCA_964369125.1 uncultured Christensenella sp. | reverse complement strand
TTATCTTTTTACTCTCCCAAAGTTTAATTAAATCCGTTCCCTCTACGTCGCCCGTTGCCGGGTTGCAAGCCTTCTTGCTCGATGTTGTCGGCGTCAACACTGCCGTCCTCCACCACAAGCACGCCCATACTTATGCGGTTTAAATATTCGTGCTTGCGGTTTTTAATGGCGTTATACGCGCGTTGCACAGGTATAATTTTTTCAATAACACTCTTGCCCCAAAAGCACCCCGGACGCCGGTTCGACACTTGCTTCACAAACGGAAACGCACGAATGCCGTCAACGCCGTTGATGTATGGAAGTTCGCCAATATGCAAAAGTTTGTCACCACAGATAGTCACCAACCGACCGTTCGGACATTCGCTAGTTGGCGCTTCATAGCGCTCTATTACTATCGCCTGGTCAGTCTTTACGCAGTCGTTTCTAGTGCAGTCTGTTAGGCTCATTTCGTTTATTTCTTCGCCAATTATGTCCACACCCCAAAGCATTTTTATCATCTTTGTGCTGTAACTTTTTGCGTGAATTATACTTTCGCAATCCTCCACGTTCTCGCGACTACTGCTGTCGGGATAGATTTCAAAGGGCGATACCTCTGTCACATTAACCTCGCCCTCGTAAACGTCTTTGTCGAGTTTTTTGAACACTTTTTTGCCAGCGTTTGCATTCCAAGTTATCTTATAAAACGCAGTACCTGTAATCTCGCTCCACGTCGTCGCCTTCGATATCACTCTTTGTAAATTTAGTTTTTCATACACACTTTTTAATATGTTGCGGGACAAGTTTGCCGTTTGAACGTCACTATCTTCACCACCTGTTGGCACCACTTCCATCTCGGGGCGAATGGACGTAAGTTTTGAAAGTCGCGCGTCAATAATGGGCTCAATATGGTTAAAAATTTGACGCTCTTGCCAAAAAAATTCCTTTGGGATTTCCACCAAATCGTTTAGTGAATTTATATAAACATATTGATTTCCGCCATAAAAATTACTGCAAAGTTTCCACTGTGCCTCAAAACTTTTTCTCTCTTTTATTCTGTTTTCAAAGTCTTGTTTTACTTCAAGAACAATATCCTCAATATACTCTTCATTTTTTGTTTTTTTCATTTTTTCTCCTTTCTTTTTTATGATTTTTTAATTTCTTCCAATAGTTTTTGTTTCTCTTTTTCCAGTTCCTCATCGCTCATATTTTCCATATCGTCAAACGTTTTAATTTCGTCTAGCATTTTTATCGCTTGTAAATCTGGGGCAAGTTGTTTCCTAATAATCTTTCTACTTTTAAGTGTCAAACTTCCGTCACCGTCCGTCACAAATTCCTCGGTCTTTTCTTTTAACACGACTCCTTTTGCCAGTATAAGAAGTGAATTTATAGTCACTTTTTTGCGAATTTCGATGCTTTCATCATCTGTGTTTTGCTTTATATTTTCTGCCATTTTTTATACCCTTTAAAGATGATTTCTTCTTTGTTTTCTAATAATTTTTTCTTTGTGTTTTTGGATTTCGCTCTTTGGTCTATGTGGCGCAGAAGGCTGTGACATCAGATAATATCTCAGTTCGTCAAGGCAGTGGTCGTCCTTCTTGACGGGGTTGTCGCCGTCGCCCCAAAAGTAAGTTTTGAGTTCGCGAATAAGGTTGACGCAATTGCAAAATATGAACAGTCGCGCCTCCCCCTGCGCGTTTTTGAGGTAACTTTTCACCACCGAAATTCCGGAAAACAAGTCCTTGTTGACCTTTGTGTTCACCAGTATTCCCCTGTCGCAAAATAGTTCCGCCACGCTCCTAATTCCGTTTAGCGTCCGTTGGTTTGACGCGCTGTCGATAAGTGCCTCATATTCCCCTTTTGGCGTCTTGTGCCACATTAAACTCTCACAAATTTCTTTTATGCGCCTTGCATGATAGTCGATGTCTCGGTTGCTTTCAAAATACTCCGCCACCACATACACATTGCCGTCGTAGTCTACCGCATACCAGTGGCACGACAGCGGATTATTGAGCCCCGGGTCTATGGACAAATTGTCGAACCACTCCTTTGGCACGTCAAACGGTTCAATGACATTAACGCGCTCGTCAAATTCTTTATACACGAGCCCATTCGTGCCCACAAACCTCCCAAATTTACGCGCCTCAAGGTCTTCTTTTGAAAGCGACCGTTCGAAATTTTCAATCTCGCGTGCGTCAAGATACGGATTGTCGCGCCACTCCATTTGGCAAAACCACACTTCGTCATCTTGCTTGTCGTTTAAAAATATTGTGTCGTAAACCCACGTTAAGCCTTTAAGTGGAGTCATTGTGCCGAAAATTATCCCGCATTTGTCAAGCACCCTCATTTTACATTCAATATAGATTTCCTCTGGCGGTTCCTCGTCAAACCACACATAATCGAGCCCCGTTCCCTGAAATTTTTCCCTGCCTTGGTCGCAACTTTTAAAGCCAATCTTGCTTATTGTGCCGAACACGTTTTTAATCAAAATATAGTCGATAATGCCGTTCTCGGGGTAGTCTTTTCGCCCCTCACTCATCACAACTTCCTCTATCCAATCTCTGCTCAAATAGTTAAGGACCTTGCGTTGCGCCACGTCACGTTGCACCTGACGGGACACGCTCACCACCCACCCTTCCGTCGCGCCAGCAACGCTTTTATATGGGTGACACCCGCGCGCCAAAAACACAGTCTCCACAGCGCCACATTCCGTCTTGCCCGTCCTGTTCCCGCCAAAAACCCATCTGTTTTTTCTCTCACATTTGTGGAACAAAATCTGTTTCTCGTGTATTTTTTCTCCTGTGTTATAC
>CAYJEF010000101.1:0-2803 GCA_964369125.1 uncultured Christensenella sp. | reverse complement strand
AAACGAAAGCAATATGAGTGTTATAAGCGACGTCAAAAACCTAAATAAAGACTTTCAGGAAGTGAATAGAGATGTGGGTCGCGGGGCGTTTTCACAATATTCTCAAAAGAAAGTTTTTAGCGCAAACAAAAACTATGAGGAGAAAGTATATTTCGAAAATTCGGGCGATGACGACGGGCTTATTTACAAAAATCTCGACACCGTTTTGCACGAATCTATGATCCCATATTCCGAGCATGTTATTTTGGATAGGGCGCTACCACGCGTGGAGGACGGGCTTAAACCCGTGCAGAGGCGAATACTTTATTCGATGCTCGAAGTAGGCAACGCACCTGACAAACCATACAAAAAATGCGCGCGCATCGTGGGCGATTGTTTGGGCAAATATCACCCTCACGGCGACAGTTCGGTGTATGACGCGATGGTGCGTATGGCGCAACCGTTTAGCACTAATGAACCGCTCGTGGACGGGCATGGCAACTTTGGGAGCGTGGACGGGGATAGTGCGGCGGCGATGAGATATACCGAGGCGCGGTTGTCGCCATTGGCGATGGAACTGCTTCGTGACCTTGACAAAAACACGGTGAAGTGGGGGCTAAATTTTGACGACACTTTAAAAGAACCCGAGATTTTGCCGGGGAGATTTCCAAACCTTCTTGTAAACGGCACTTCGGGCATTGCTGTGGGGCTTGCGACCAATATTCCGCCACATAACCTTGAGGAAGTAGTGAACGGTGTGGTGGCATATATTGACAATCCAAAGATTTCCCTTAAACAAATGATGAAGATAATTAAGGGACCTGATTTCCCAACGGGCGGATACATTTTGGACTCGTCGGAGATAGAACAGGCATATGAGACGGGCAGGGGTAGAGTGTTTTTGCGTGCTAAAATGCACGTGGAGGGGCTGGGCACGGACAAACGCAGTATAGTCATAACTGAACTGCCTTATCAGGTGAACAAGTCGACGCTTTTGCAAAAAATTGCGACGTTTAAGGACGATGATAAATTTGGGTTTGGAGACATTGCGGAGATTAGGGACGAATCGGACAGGAACGGGCAACGTGCGGTTATTCGCCTGAAAAAGGACGCGAATGTCAGCAAAATTTATAACTCTTTGCTCCAAAACACCGAACTTCAAGGCACGTTTGGCGTGAATATGGTGGCTATTGCGGGCGGAAAACCAAAGCAGATGGGACTGCTTGATATTATCTCGTATTACAGCGAATATCAGCGCGAAATTGTGTATCGTTTCACCAAATATGACCTTGAACAAGCAAAGAACAAAGCGCACATTTTGGAGGGATTGATTGTTGCTATAAAAAACATTGACGCCGTGGTGAAAATTATCAAAACTTCGGCGAACGTCACTGAGGCAAAGAAGCGTCTTCGCGAGAAATTTATGCTAGACGAGGTTCAGGCACAGGCGATTTTGGATATGCGACTGGCGAGATTAACCAGCCTTGAAGTGCAAAAACTTCAAGAGGAACTGGTGGGATTAAAGGCGCTTATTATGAAACTTTCACAGATTTTAAACTCCACTAAGAAGCAATATGAGGTGGTGAAAGCCGACCTAAACGAGATTAAGAAAAAATTTAAAAATGCAAGGAAAACGCACTACCTTAAAGACGACGAACTCGTGATGGAAGAGGAAGTGGGGGTTGAGGACGTGAAGGAAATGGTCGTCTTAAAAACCTCACAGGACAACATAAAATGCGTGGGCGTCAAGCAATATAAAATGCTTTTAAAGGAAAATTTTGACAGCGCGGGGCTAGGCGATCTGGCGGTTATAAAACTTCCAATTTTGTCCAGTGGAAATATCCTTGCATTTTCTAACCTTGGAAACTGCTTTAAGACGCCTGTTAGTGTTATTCCAGAATGCAGAATGAGGGACAAAGGCGTTGCGGAGTGGAGCATTTTTAAGGAACTGCAAAAGAACGAGAAGATTATTGCAATGTTTGACGAACAAGAGATGCAAAACAAGGGTAATTTGTTGTTTTTCACAAAAGAGGGATTTGTAAAGAAAACCGCGAAACAAGAAAATGTTCTCCTAAAAAAATCATATCAAGTTATGAAATTGAAGGACGGCGACGAAGTTTTGAATATGGCTGTCGAACCAGAGGGCAAGTATACACTCGTGTTCGTGACGAAAAAAGGTATGATTTTAAACGCCAAAAGTGACGATGTGCCACTTCAAGGCAGGGTGTCGGGCGGAGTTCGGGGCATTTCGCTTAATGACGGCGACTTTTGCGTTGGGATTTCAACTTCTAGTGGCTCTGGCGAGGTGGTGAGTGTGTCAAACAGTGGGCTGGCTAAACGCGTTGTCGTTAGTCAAATTGACGAAATGGCGAGATATCGAAAGGGGGTAAAACTCCTTAGCGTGGGCGGTGGAAACGAACTGGTCTTTGGTGCGTGCGTGAAAGAAAACGCCATTTTGTGCGCAGTGGACGCGGAAAAAGCCCCACACCTTAAAAATACCGACCTCATTGCCATTGAGGCGCGCACGGGAAAGGGCAAAATTATTGACAAGGCTAGTAAAAATCTTTCAATTACCGAAGCGTTTTTGGTTTTGTAGCGAGAAAATAATAATAATTTAACATTTAAAAATATGTCAAACGGCACTTTGTTTGGCATATTTTTTGCATAAAAAATTTTATTTTGCAGTATTTATAAACAAAAGCATTATGTGAGTTCTCTTTTGATAAAATTAGACATAAAAAACAAAAATATGTGAAGTCACAAGGCTCGGAGGTTGGTATTATGAGAAGGCGTAGGGGAAAATTTCGGTTTTACACCATAAAAA
>CAYJEF010000100.1:0-2814 GCA_964369125.1 uncultured Christensenella sp. | reverse complement strand
GAAAAACAGTTATAGGCAATTTAGGATTTGCGTTGCAAGGTAAAATTTCTAAAATTTTTAGCACAGATTTATTTTTTTCAATCCGCAAAATTTCGCACAAATAGACGTCGCTATCGTCAAAAAAACATTCAACAGTATCTCCAGAATGCAGTCTTAAAACGCGGGACAAATGTGCATGCTCGTCGCCAATCAAGACGTTTTCGTCGTTATATATATCACTTTTTTTAATAAAAAATCTTCGTTTTTCCATTTAAAAATGGTAGCACAAAGAATGCTTTTTAGTCAATGTTATTGTGCTAAAACACTCCAAAAACACGCCAAAATCGTGTCAAAATCGTGTCAAAATCGTGTCAAAATCGTGTCAAAATCGTGTCAAAATTGAATAAAAAACAGGCTTTTTTGCCTGTTTTTTTACAATTTTTTAAGTTTATCTTGGTATTCTTTAAACTTTTTGTATGCTCCACTTGAAATATTTTCTTCCAGTTTTTTCACCAGTTCTTTTTCTGCTTTGCCTTGTTCTTTTGGCATTTCGACGCGAACGGTGACAATCAAATCGCCATATGAATCTTTTTGTAATACTTTGATGCCTTTGCCACGCAGTTTGAACACTGTGTTTGGTTGCGTGAGAGGGGGAATAGTGAGCGTGTAGGTGCCTTCCGCGGTTGGAATGTTGACTGTTCCGCCAAGATACGCTGTGGTGAATGGCAGAGGTAAATCAAGTGTAAGATTGAACCCGTCGCGCACCAAAACGGTGTGTGGCGTGACAGTCACATTGATGACAAGGTCGCCATTTGGTCCCGATTTTTGGGAAGCGTTGCCCTTCCCTCGCATTGTGATAACCTGGGAATTGTCGATGCCGGCTGGGATTTTTATTTTGATTTCCTGTAAATTCTTAGTTGTGCCCCGACCCGAACAATGTGGACATTTTTCCTTCACAATTTTGCCGGTCGCGTTGCAAGTTTTGCATGCCGTGACACTGGACATTTGCCCGAAAAGTGTGCTTTGCGTGAACCTCACCTGCCCTGTGCCGTGACAATCGGGACACGTTTCCATTTCAGTGCCGTTCTTGGCGCCTGTGCCGTGACACGCGTCGCACTTTTCAAGTTTATTCACTTTAAAAGTTTTTTCTACGCCAAAAACCGCTTCTTTGAAGTTTAGAACAAGGTTAACAATGATGTCCTCGCCGGGAACGTTCATAGTGCTTTGTCTGCGACTACGAGTGCCACCAAACGAGGAAAACATATCAAAAATATCTTCAAAACCGCCACTAAAATTGCCAAACCCCTCGCCAAAAGGACTGCCACCGCCAAAGCCCCCAAACCCGCCGGAGTTTGGGTCGGCAGTGCCAAATTGGTCGTAGTTAGAGCGTTTGTTTGCGTCACCTAAAACCTCATATGCCTCGTTAATTTCCTTGAATTTATGGGCGCAACTTTCGTCGTTTGGGTGAAGGTCAGGGTGATATTTTTTAGCAAGAGTTCTATATGCGGACTTAATCTCGTCTTGACCAGCATCTTTTGGAACGCCAAGAATATTGTAATAATCTTTGTTGTTTGGCATTATTTTTCACCTTTTATATTTGGGTTATTTATCTTTGTTTTCGTCGCCGTTTTTCTTATTCTTGTCGTCTTTGTCGTCGATTATAATTTCGTCGTCTTTTGAGTTTTCTTTACTTTCTCCTTGCTTTTCTTTGGCTTCTTTGGACGCCTCTACATAGAGGTTTGAAATTATGCTACTGCTGCTGGTCGAAAGTTCTTCAAGTGCCTTTCTAATTTGCTCTGCGTCGTCACTTTCAATGTCCTTTTTGCATTTGTCAATGGCAGTTTGAAGGGTCGTTTTGTCGTTTTCGGACAATTTATCTCCGTTTTCTTTCAGCATTTTTTCGAGCGACAAAATCATATTGTCGGCATTGTTTTTTGCCTCGAAGAGTTCCTTTTTCTTCTTGTCCTCGTCGGCAAATTTTTCGGCTTCTTTGATTGCCTCGTCGATGTCTTTTTCAGAGAGATTGGAGGAAGCCGTGATGGTGATGCTTTGTTCCTTTTTGGTGCCAAGATCCTTGGCGGATACGTGCACGATGCCGTTGGCGTCAATATCGAAAGTCACTTCAATTTGAGGCACGCCACGAGGTGCTGGCGGAATGTCGTTTAGGCTAAATCTTCCAAGGGTTTTGTTACCGCTGGAAAATTCCCTTTCGCCCTGCAAGACGTGAATGTCGACCGCAGGTTGGTTGTCGGTTGCGGTTGAAAACACCTGAGATTTCTTGGTTGGAATGGTGGTATTTCTTTCGATAAGTTTCGTGAAAATTCCGCCTAGCGTTTCGATGCCAAGGGAAAGTGGGGTCACGTCAAGGAGCAAAACGTCCTTTACTTCACCCGCAAGAACACCCGCTTGAATGGCAGCACCGAGAGCGACACATTCGTCGGGGTTAATGCCCTTGAATGGCTCTTTGCCGGTGAGTTTTTTCACTTCGTTTTCTACGGCTGGAATTCTTGTCGACCCGCCGACTAAAATGACTTTGTCAATTTGCGAATAGGTGTATTTGCTATCTTTCATTGCCTTTTCAACGGCAACTCTGGTCTTTTCCACAAGGTCGCGAGTGATGTCGTCGAACTTTGCACGCGTCAAATCATATTCGAGGTGCTTTGGACCAGATGCGTCCGCCGTTATAAATGGCAGGTTAATCGTGGTTTTTAGGACGCTTGAAAGGTCTATTTTTGCCTTTTCGCTGGCTTCCTTAATTCTCTGCATTGCAAGTTTGTCGCGACTGAGGTCAATGCCTGTTTTTGCCTTGAAATCGCTGACAAGCAGGTCCATAAT
>CAYJEF010000099.1:0-2819 GCA_964369125.1 uncultured Christensenella sp. | reverse complement strand
CCCTAAAATCGGCTGTGTTTTCACTTCGAGTATCGCCTAAAAACGAATGTGCCGAGACGCCTAGTCCTAAATATTCCCCGCCCGTCCAGTATGCCCAGTTGTGGCTACACTCGAAATTTTCCTGCGCAAAATTGCTGACCTCATAGCGAGCATAGCCGTGAGTTTTTAGGAATTTATACACGCCGTCATACATTTTCACCGTGTCATCGTCGTTTAGGATTTTCACACTGAATGCTTTTACATCTTTATAAAGCGCAGTTCCCTTTTCGAGTATCAGTGAATAGCACGAAATGTGTGGGACATTTTGGCGGACTAAAAACTGCGCAAAATCAAGCGTGTCGCCTTTCGTTTGCTCCGGCAGACCTATCATCATATCTACGTTTATGTTTGTAAAACCCGCGTCTTTTGCGAGTTTTAACGCGCGAGAAAATTGCTGTGATGTGTGTTGTCTGCCGATTATTTTTAAAACGCTATCATTCATACTCTGTGCGCCAATGCTAATTCTATTAACCCCAAAACTGCGATATGTCTGTAACTTTTCGCGTGTTATAGTGTCAGGGTTGGCTTCCAGAGAAATTTCGGCAGTCGGTAAAACTGCAAAATTTTCCCTTATTTTTGCTAAAATTTCGCCGAGTTTTTTGGCAGGAAGCACGCTTGGAGTTCCGCCACCAAAGAAAATTGTCGCCACTTCGTGCGTTTTAAAAAAACTTTTTCCTCGCGTTTCAATTTCGCGAATAAGTGATAGGACATAATCGTCCATAGTTCGCTTGTCCGCACTACAAAAAGAAACAAAAGAGCAATATTTGCACTTTGAGTGGTTGCAAAACGGAATGTGAATGTATATCGAAAGTTTTTCCATATCAGTCAAGTTTTAGTATGCTCATAAAGGCGTCGCTTGGGATTTCCACACTGCCCACTTGTCTCATACGCTTCTTGCCTTCTTTTTGTTTTTCAAGCAGTTTCCTCTTTCTTGAAATGTCGCCACCATAACACTTCGCCAGGACGTCTTTGCGCATTGCTTTCACCGTTTCGCGCGCGATAACTTTCCCGCCGATACTGGCTTGGATTGGCGTTTCAAACATTTGGCGTGGAATGACGTCTTTGAGTTTCTCCGTCAGTTTTTTGCCCCGTTCGTATGCACGGGAGCGGTGAACAATGATAGATAGCGCGTCGCACTTCTCGCCGTTTAAAAGAATGTCGAGTTTCACAAGGTCACTTTTTACATATTTTGTTATGTCATAGTCCATACTTGCATAGCCCTTGGAGCGTGATTTTAGCCCGTCGAAAAAGTCATAGACGATTTCGTTTAGCGGAATGTCATAAGTAAGTTTGACGCGGTTGCTTTCAAGATATTGCATATCAAGGTAGACACCACGCTTGTTCTGGCAAAGTTCCATAATGTTGCCCACATATTCGGGCGGGGTGAAAACTGTCACATGCGCAATCGGTTCTTCCATATAGTCAATCTCGGTGACGGGTGGGAGCGCGGAGGGGTTGGCGACTTCAATTATACTTCCCACATTTTTATACACGCGGTAACTAACGCTTGGCGCCGTTGTGATAATATCAAGAGAGAACTCTCGTTCGAGGCGTTCTGTGATAATCTCAAGATGCAAAAGTCCCAAAAACCCGCAACGAAAGCCAAAGCCGAGCGCCGTAGAAACTTCGGGCGAATAGTGCAAAGAATCGTCGTTTAGTTTTAGTTTTTCGAGAGCGTCCTTGAGGTCGTTATATCGCGCGCCGTCGGTCAAAAACACCCCGCAATAGACTACGGGTTTAACGTCTTTATAGCCCGAAAGTGGCTCCTTTATTGGGTTTTCGGCAGATGTGATTGTGTCGCCGACCTTCGTCTCGCTAATATTTTTTATACTGGCGCAAATGTAACCCACATCTCCCGCACGCAACTCTAAAACCGTCTTTTGAGCGGGAGAAAACACACCGACTTCCGTCACGTCATAACTCATTCCCGTGCGCATCATTTGGATTTTACTCCCCACTTTCACAGTTCCCTCGAACACACGCACCATACTGACAGCACCGCGGAAGTTGTCGTAGAAACTGTCGAAAATAAGAGATTTTAACGGGGCATTTTTGTCGCCTTGTGGGCAAGGAAATTTCTCGACAATCGACTGTAAAACTTTGTCGATATTTATGCCGTCCTTGGCGGAAATAAGGGGCGCATCATCGCAAGGCAGACCAATTATGTCCTCAATTTCCTTCTTAGTCTCCTCTACCCTTGCGCTGGGCAGGTCAATTTTATTTATAACTGGGATTATCGTAAGGTCGTTTTCGAGCGCCAAATAGACGTTTGCAAGCGTTTGTGCTTCCACACCCTGCGTGGCGTCCACCACCAAAATAGCCCCCTCGCAAGCGCGCAAAGACCGCGAAACTTCATACGTGAAGTCCACGTGTCCGGGGGTGTCTATCAGGTTCAATTTATATTCTTCGCCTTTATAATTATAAAACATTCGCGTGGGCGTCAGTTTGATTGTAATCCCGCGCTCGCGTTCAATGTCCATACTGTCGAGCACTTGCTCCGTCAGTTCGCGCTTTGAAAGCGTCCCCGTCATCTCGATAAGGCGGTCGGCAAGGGTGGATTTGCCGTGGTCGATATGTGCAATTATGCAAAAATTCCTTGTGTATTTTAAATCTCTATCCATAGTGAAATCTATTATATTACATTTCTGCCACAAATTCAAAATTTATTTTGCAAATAATTTAAAAGTAGCAAAATATGAATAAATAAACGATTTTTGCGGAGATTTTTTGAGTTTTATGGCAATTACTATGAAATTTAGGTTGATATATGTCATATATAA
>CAYJEF010000098.1:0-2844 GCA_964369125.1 uncultured Christensenella sp. | reverse complement strand
CATATATTGTAATAGAGTTTTAGGAGAAAAATTTATGGATATATATCAAATATTCTGCATCGTGCTTATTGGCATAATTTTACTGCAAGCCGTTTTATTTATGTTTGTAAACAGCAAATATTCAAAATTGCTAAAAGCCCTTAAAAATCGTGAAGTGGACAATGTGCAACTAAAAAATGGTGTGCGCTACACCGTCGACCAAACAGTGCTTGACGAACAGGGCAACGCCAACATTTCCCTGTCGCAAAAAGATGTTGTTTTACAAATGAACAAGACGGAAATCGTAGGGGTCAAAAACCTAGTGAAACCGGGCAAATACACTCTTTTGTCCACCAGCGGTAAAGATGAAACTTTCAACATTCGCGTTGGCAGTTATGTAAAAGAATACCACCACAACCAAAGCATTGTGCTAGCAGAAACTCAGGAAATCACGGCAGTAAACTCGCCTGTAATTTTAAGATAAAAGGAAACAAAAGATATGGGATTATTTAATTTTTTAGGTTCACAACTTCTCAAAAACATTGACTGGACGGACGACACCACAGGCACAATGGTCTACAAATATCCAATGGAAGGTCGCAAAATTATGATCGGCTCAAAACTCACAGTGCGTGAGTCGCAAGTGGCAATTTTTATGGTCAAAGGCAAAATCGCCGACGTATTCACGCCCGGGATTCACACCTTAATCGTCAACAACTTGCCTTTCTTGTCGGCACTCCTTTCTTGGCCTAGGGGCTTTAAAACACCTTTTACGGCAGATGTTTTTTATGTTAACACAAAGCAATTCACTGACCAAAAATGGGGCACAACCAACCCAATAGTTATGCGCGACAAAGAATTTGGCTCCATTCGCATAAAAAGTTTTGGCACGTTCGCGTTCAAAGTCGCCGACCCAAAATTGTTCCTGCAAGAAGTTTTCGGCACGGCATCGCTCTACTCCGTTGACCACATCGTCGCATACCTCAAAAGTATGCTAGTGGCGGGCATTTCAGACACCATAGCGGAGAGTAAAATCAGCGCGCTTGACCTCGCTTGCAACCTCCTAGAATTCAACAAAATGGCAAGGGACCAAATTAAGGAACAGTTCTCGAATATCGGCTTAAACCTCACCAATCTCGTCATCGAAAACATCTCGTTCCCAGAACAAGTCGAAAAAGCAATCGACACCCAAACATCTATGGGCGTAATGAAAAGCAGTATGGACACTTACATCAAATTCAAATCTGCCGAAGCGATAGGTGACGCCGCGAAAAACCCGGGAATGGCAGGGCTTGGCTCGCAACTTGGTGCTGGAATGGCAATAGGCGAAATCGTGAAAGATACGCTCAAAACTTCAAGCAAAAAAACGGACACAGAAAATAAAACCGACACAGAAAACAAATCAAAATTTTGTCCAGAATGTGGCGCAAAAAATACCAAAGGAGCGCGATTTTGCATCGAATGCGGGTACAAAATGCAAGAAAAAGCAAAGCCAACTTGCAGTGAATGTGGCGCAGAAATCAGCAGTAACACAAAGTTCTGCCCCGAATGTGGCAAAAAATTAAAATAACCAATTTATTTAGTCAAAAAGAGATAGTGTTATTACTATCTTTTTTGTTTTCAAAGCGGTTTAAAAAAAATAATAGTCAAAACTCGTAACTTTTTGCTATAATACATTTGTTTATAAGGAAAAAATAATGATAACATCAAACAAATGCCCGAATTGTAGCGGGGAACTCGTGTATGACGTGGATAGCGGGGAACTCAAATGCACGCACTGCTCCACCATTCACACGTTTGAAAAATCAAAAGACGCAGTAGAGAAAAAAATGCTGACGCCCGAGAGCACCATAGAGATAAGCAAAACAAAATACACCCAGTTTGCCTGCAAAACTTGCGGACGTAAGCATATTTCTGCCACCGACACTCCACTTCCCCGTTGCCCAAGTTGTGGCGACAATGGGCTAGTAAAAACGCTCAAAATCGACTTCACCCCCGACGGAATTATTCCGTTTAAATTAAACAAGCAAACAGCGCTATCAAAGTTCTATCTTTGGCTAAAAACCCGCCATTTCACGCCAAATTCTCTTAGGAAACTCGCGAAATCTCAAATTCTCGACGCGTTCTATCTCCCCAGTTTTTTCTATGATTTTGACACCTCCACGCACTACTCTGGCGTCGGCATCACAACCTATCGCGCGCCAAACGGAATGACTCACACCTCCCGCCAAAACTTCAACAAAACGCGCAAAGACAAGTTTACAAACCGCATTGAAAGCGCCACATCGTCCATTTCGTCCCAAAAGATGCGCAAACTCGGCAACTTTTCACTTAGGAGCGTGCAAATTTACCGCACAGAATTTTTATACGGTCTTTATGGCAGTCAAGTGGACTGCAATGTCTGCGAAAACGCCGAAAATATGAAGCGAATGATCGCGCAGGAACTCACCCAAAAAGTGCGAATGTCGCTCCCCTATACTTCAATCGAAAATTTTATTTGCGACACAACATTTGGTGACATTAAATACAACTATATATACTTGCCCGTCTACAAAGGCTTTTATCGCTACAAAACTCGCGACTTTTCCTACTATATAAACGGCGAAAACGGCACCGTCACTGGCAAGACTCCAAAATCTTTTTGGAAAATCTTCTTTTTTGTTCTCGGCATCACCGCCGTCGTCACAGGGTTTGTTTATCTATACTATATGCTCCGCTAAGTTTTTTTAATTAAAAAGGAGAAGTTATGGAGTTTGAGTTTGAAGTTAATGAAGATTTAGTAGCAGCGAACATAATACAAAAAAATTTTATGGACGTTGACCTCGCCAACTATCTTTGGGAGAAATATAAAGACCAATATTTACT
>CAYJEF010000097.1:0-2847 GCA_964369125.1 uncultured Christensenella sp. | reverse complement strand
GTTTAACGATATCCCAGCTCCTTTATAAGCATAGTTATCATGAATTTTTACATTGTATATTGTTAATATAGTATCATTTCCAGCTGAATTTAGAATTCCACCAAACTGATAGTTTTGATTGATATTTTCGCAATTATATATCTCTAAACCATAAATTACTGCGGTTATATTGTTAATAATGGAAACAATTGAAGTACTTGATTTAAAATTTTTTATTATAATACCTTCATAGATATTAACAAAACCTCTACTAACATTTATATTATGGAAATAAAGCGCAGAACTATTACCGAAATAATTATTTCCATCAATTATTATGGTCCCAGTCATATTTTTACTTCCCAAATTCACTGTCCCGGAATAACCAGCAAAATAAAACAAATGACTCGTAAAATTATTTGCCCTTCTTAATGTCACCGTCTTGTTTTCAACTGAAATTGTCCCAACTCTACTCCAAGAGGACTGCATATAAATAACGCCGTTATCGTTCATCATCGCCATAGCGTTTGACAGCGCATCGCCGTTAATTGTAATACTCAAAGCATTTGCGGTATTATATTCACCTGTGGATTCTTTGCCCACCACGTAAAAGTGGTCACTATAAAAATACAACTCGTCATACCCGATAACTTCGGCGTAGACGTTAAACGTAATCGACTCGTAAGTGGTGTTGTTTGGCGTGAATCTCATTTTAAAACTTTGATACCCCAGCGCACTTGGCACCAGCCCGGCGTTGTCCCAAGCGAACACGCCCGCGATAGACTGCATTTGAAGATTGTGCGCCACTCCGCCTGAAATTGCGACGTTTGAAAGCGCCCTACCCGCATACACGCGCCCCAGTCTTGGAGTCTCGTCGACATAAAGCCCCAATTTGTTTTTGAAAACGACTTTCACACTCCCCGACGCGCTTGAAGAACTCCCGTCCACGCGGAAAGGCACCGTCATTCCCGACGTCAAATTGACAAGGTCCCTCATAAAGTTTTTGTCCCTGTTTCCGTCGTAAATATCGGTATATTTTACAGTTGCAACTTCGCCAAACACGCGAATGAGGCTGATATTTTCGACCTCAACTTCGCCCACAGTCCCAACTTCCAAGAATGCGTCCTCTTCGCCGTAGTAGTCACTGGCAACAAAATGAATTTCGCCCGCGCCAAACGTCTTTTGCAAAATGTTGTTGGTGTCATATTTATAATAAATCCCGCTCGTCGCCTCGTTGTCGCACACGAACACAAAGAAATCTTGACTCTCAATTTGATAACCGCCCACGCCCGCTGCCACGACCGTTCCAGCAGTAGTTCCCGCCGAAAGCACGCCGATTCTCGACGAACTCGACAGTTTGTCCGCAATCCCCAGCACGCTCGTCGCCGTAAGATACACGTTCGCAGGGGTTCCATTTTCGCCCGCCTCGAACATTCCAGTCGCCACGTTTAACGTGCCGTTTTTAAAGTTGCCATAAACGCGAATGACCCTCGAAAGCGCCACCGTTCCGCCCGAAACATATAGTCCCGCGCCGTTCCCTGTGGTGTTATTCCCGACAATTTGCCAGTCTTGCCCGAGCACACTGCCAGCCGAAACACTCACCGCACCGCCCGTCGTCGTCACGTTTCCTGTCACGAAAATATCTTGCAAAAGCACGCTCGCAAGTGTGTTCTCCACACTCACCGCCGAGCCTCTCACTGCACTCCCATTTAAAAATTCACAACCTCTAATTTGCAAGGAAACAGCCAGCGTCCCGTTTGCAAAAACCGCTCCGCCGTTACCAGTGGCAGTATTCCCGTCAAACACGCAGTCAATCAAATACAATTTGCCCCCGTTAATTGAGACCGCACCGCCGGTTGTCGCCGTGTTGTCTGTAAACCTCACGTCAATAACTTCCGTCTCGGCAGTGGTCGAAGTGCAATAAATCGCCCCGCCCGTCCCCGCCGTTCCGTTTGAAATCGTCACGCCCGACACTTGCGCCAGTCCTGCGTTTGCCAGCACCCCGCCGAGAGTCCCGCTCCCGCCGTTTTCTGTAAATTCTCCGCTCGAAATAGTCAGGTTCCCAAGGTTGTAAATAACCCCGACCACCGTCGCCGCTGTCCCCACGTTATTTCGTGCAAAATCCCCGCCGAAAATCTTCGCCGAGCATAATCTGTCCACGTAAATCGCCCCGCCCTTTCCGCTGGCAGAGTTGCCGTAAAATTCGTTCCTGTCTTCTCTTTCGTCCGCCGAAATTACAAGCACGCCAAGGTTTTCCGTCGCACCTTCCGTCCCGCTAAGGTAAATTGCCCCACCGTCCAACGCCGAATTTTCGTCAAAGTAGCAGCCCGAGAGTGTAATTTTTTGCCCATAAATCGCCCCGCCGTTTGCCGTTGCCAAGTTTCCGTGAAAAATACAGTTTATAAACTCCGCGTCGTCATAAACCCGAACCGCACCCGCGTGTCCGCTTGAAAAGTTGCTGTCAAAAGTGCAATCCTGCACTGTCAGTTTGATTTTAGACGCAGGCGCCACATATATTGCGCTCGCCATTGCGCTCAAATTCCCCGCAAACTCGCAACCGCTAAGGGTATAAGCATAGCCCGTTCCGGAAAAATACACGCCCGCCGAAAATCCTGCCTGCGCATTGTTCCCGATAAATATGCAATCATACACGTTGTGGTTAATGCTCGCAATCTCAAGGATTCCCACGCCCGCACCCGTCGCTTGCACGACGTTGTTTCTAAAAGTCACCCCGCCGAACGTCGCTTTTGTGGAATAAGCAATCAGTTTATTGCTTGAAACGTTGCCCACAAACTCCCCGCCAAGCACCTGTAGTTCCATATTTGTGTAAATAAGCCTTGGGTTGTTAACAATATTTCCGCTAAACGT
>CAYJEF010000096.1:0-2852 GCA_964369125.1 uncultured Christensenella sp. | reverse complement strand
ATAAAGGGGCGGTGCAAGTGCGGAATTTTGGCAATATCTTCAGGGTTAATTGCAAGTTTTGCCAGTTCCGCCATACTCCCGACAACGTGCAAATGTCCGCAGTGGGAGCAAAGATAAAACGGCAGAGGCAGTCCATAAAAACGACTACGCGAAATGTTCCAGTCGCCCATATTTTGGAGCCAATCCGACATACGTTTTCTTCCGTATTCGGGCTGAAAAGTCACGTCGTCGATGGCTGTTAGAAGTCGCGTGCGAAGCGGGTCGATGGCGATATACCACGTGGAAATAAGTTTATAAACAAGGTCGGTTTTGCATCTCCAGCAGAACGGATAACTGTGCGAATAGTTGTGCGCATAATAAAGTTTGCCGTCGTCTTTGAGGCGATTAACCACCATTTCCGACACTTCTGTTGTCTTTTTACCCTTCAAAAATCCCGTGTTTGGGAGCATTACGCCCTGCTCGTCTATTGGGCAAATTTCGGGAAGGTTCAAACTTTTACCTAGTTCAAAGTCCTCTGCGCCACAGCCGGGAGCGATGTGCACGACGCCGCTTCCCTCCACATTATCGACATCACTCCAAGACACAATCTTGTGTGTAAAATTTTGCTCAGGTAGTTCCGGAAAGCATGTTTCATAGGTCTGTCCAACTATAGTCTGCCCCTTGAACGTCTCCAAAATCTCGTAATCTTCTTTCACAACTTTGAGGTTTGCCTTGCAAAGCAAAAGTTTTTCGTCATTCTTTTTAAGGCGAATTTTGACATAATCAAAGTCTGGATTTACAGCGAGCGCGACGTTTGCAGATAAGGTCCAAGGCGTCGTCGTCCACGCGAGCATCTTATAGTCGGCGCCAACAACTGGAAATTTCGCAAAAATAGCAAGGTGCGTCACAGTGTGATAACTGCCCGACATTTCGTGCTCCGAGAGGCTCGTCCCGCACCTTGGACACCACGCCATAGGTCGATTTTTCTTGACAACCAAACCTTCGTCGTGGCACTTTTTGAGGAAATGCCAGATAGCCAAAATATTGCTGTCTGAATTGGTGAAATAACTGTTATCCCAATCCATCATTTGTCCCATGCGAATGGATTGATTGGTGATTTCATTCGCGAAATAATTCACGCGCTCCATACATTTATTCGTGAAATTGTCTATGCCATATTTAAGGATTTCAGGTTTGCCGTTTAGCCCAAGTTCCTTTTCAACGTTGACTTCCACCCACATTCCCTGCGCGTCAAAACCGTTTTGATATTGCCCGTCGTGACCCTTGAGGGCGTTATATTTTAGAGTGATGTCTTTTAGCGTCCTGCCCCAAATATGATGAACACCACAGCGGTTGTTTGCAGTGATTGGACCGTCCAAAAACTTGAAACGTTTACCGTTTTTGTTCTTTGCCACCATCTTGTGAAAAGTGTCATTTTCTTTCCAAAACGACAGCATTTTTTTCTCCATTTCGATGAAATCTAGTTTTGGGTTTTCTTTCTCCATAATGTTAGTTTTGTGCTCCTTTTGTCATTAAGTGGGTTTTTTACCCTAAATTTCTGTAATTTTAGTGCCATACTACTATGCAAACTTTGAATTTTTAGATTAAAATGTTCGTGAATTTTAATAGTTTTCAAGGACTGCGTTCATATCCAAAACGTCGGCAACTGTTACGACACCAAGAGGATTTTCGCTAAGTTTGCCGTGCTCGGTGATGATAATGAGTTGCAATCTCCTGCTTAAAAAAAACATATTTAGCGCGCGCTCTATGGTGAGATTTTTGTCCACAATTTTATAGACCTCGGATTCCTCGGGGCGCGTGACAAGTTCTTCAATTGGGGTTTTTTTGACAAAGTCGTCAATGTCCTCGCCGTGCAAAATACATTGTCCTATTCGCTCCAAAACTTCACTGCCAACGGCGACGCCAATCATAGTGTTTGCCTTATACACTGGAATATTTTTGAAGCCCGTTTGGGCAATAAGTTTCAAAATATCCATAACAGGAACGCTTGCTTCCGTTGTCAAAACTTCGTGCTTACACACCCTTGAAAGTGCGGTTGGCGGGGTGGAAATGAGACGCGCAATTTGTTCAAATTCCTCCACCACTTCTTCGTGCGGTTCGGCTATTACGTAGTTTGGGTTCGTTTTGTGGACAATAGAATTTCGAAGGCGACCGTAGTCGATGAGTTCGTCCTCATATTTCCTGACGATACTGTTTAAAGGGACGGCTTTCCTGATAAGGTCGGCATAACTGATGTTGCGCTTGAATCCATAGATGGAACGAAGCAGGTGGTCTATAGTGTTGTATGCAACAATGAATCGCTCGGCGTTACTCTTTTGATTTTTACTTGACATAGGCGCTCCTTCTCCAATTTATGAAAATTTTAGCATAATTCATAAAAAATTGCAAAACAAAAACTTAAATTGTGTTGCTCTACACTTGCTTTTTTTTGATTTGCAATATATAATCATTATTGAGAGTGCTGGGCGGGGAGCTAGTGGTGCCCTGAATCTACAATCCACTATAGTAGAGCCGATCGTTTGCCTCGGGAGAAGATTTCTTGGCAGGACGCTTGTCGTCGGCGTTGAGAATAAGGTCTTGTGCAACTGCTAACCGTGAATCATGTCAGGGTCTGACGACAGCAGCATTAAGCGGACCTAGCGGTGTGCCACAAGGTCACCTTGTTTGAGCCGATAGCAATGCGACCCCACTTTGGGACTTCTTTCAAAGCAAACTGCACTTTCACCAACTTACAGTCAAACCGATTTTGTGTTTGACTGTTTTTTTGTTTGAATGTAAAAAAAATGAATAAAAAAATTGGAAATAGTCACTTTGCCTATTTATTTTTATTAATTTTTGTATTATAATGAATT
>CAYJEF010000095.1:0-2887 GCA_964369125.1 uncultured Christensenella sp. | reverse complement strand
ATTATAGATTTAGGCAAATTTTTGACAATTAAATTTCATATTACTTCGTGACTAATTTTGTCGAATTTTGGCATATTTTTTTTGTTTTAACCTTACAAATAATAACTGCCGATAGCATATCGACAGTTATTATCTTATTATTTTGCTTAAAAAATTTTTAGGTCTATTTTAGTCGAATTTTGTCTCCCGCTTTAAATTAAATAAATTTTTTTGCCTCAAAAATGACGATCCTCACAACATCTAAAATTAAATTCACAGCAGAAATTTTGTTTGTGACAACACTCTCTTTCGCAAGGGCGATGACAGAAATTTTCGCATCTTTTTTCACAGCGGGGTCTAGGTTCGCATGGGCGACGACATGGCTCAAAGTTGCATCTAGCACAGCAAAACACTTGTGGACTATGGTGACATCTCCCGCCGTCAAACTCATTTTGGTCACAATCTTCTCGTGGACTGCCAAAGCAATCCCTTGGGCGCGAATAAATCCCAGACGTGCCGTAAGTTACATTATCATTATACATAAAATCCTCCTCATACTTTTGGCGCTTTTTAATTTTTCCCAAAAGTATGTAGGGGGCTACTGCTATATCATATGATAATATTTGTTTTATGTGATAAAAAAACTTTTAGGTTTCCCCAAAAGTTCTTTTTGTTATTTGTATTTTTTCTTTCTGGCGTTCTCGGATTTTTTCTTTTTTGCAATAGATGGTTTCTCGAATGCTTCCTTTTTTCTTAGGTCGCCGATGATACCGTCCTTTTGACATTTACGTTTAAAACGTTTGAGTGCACTTTCCAAATTTTCGTTCTCGCCCACTTTGACTGTTGACATATTTTCACCTCCTCAAACGCTAAAATCATGAATAATTATACACATTTTAATCTTTTTGTCAAATGTTTTTTAAAGGGATTTTGAAGTTAAAAATATTTAAACAAAAAGGGTTCTGGCACAAAAAATGAGAATTTTTGAGGTAAAACTGCGTGCTATAAGATTTTTCTTGGGTTATTTTGTTTTTACCAAAAGTCCGTCTTTGTATGATTTTTCGGCAACAACTAAAATAATTTTGCCAGTAATTTCCTTTTCAAGCAGTTTTATATTTTCAATCTTGCCAGCCGTTTTGACACAGAAATTTTGAGGCGTTTTCTTTGTGAAATTTGGGAGATAGCACTTGACATATTCGCCCGAAAAACCCTCATAATATTCATTGGTATTTTCTTCCACCAGCATTTCGAGTGTCTTGCCGACGAGGGATTTTAGATATTGTGCTTTAACTTTTGCCACCACTTCTTTGAGCCTTTCCTCGCGCTGTTTTTTTACAGCACTATCCAGTTGTGGCAACCTGCTGGCGGGAGTACCTTCTCGCGGAGAATACAAAAAATAATGCACGGCAGAAAACCCTACGCGACGGACGAATTCGAGCGTTTTTTGGAAATCCTCCTCAGTCTCAGTTGGGAAGCCGACAATAATGTCCGTTGTTATTGCGGGATTGTCGTAATATTCGCGGATAAGCGCAACTTGCTCGTAAAATTCGGCAGTAGTGTAGTGTCGGTTCATATCGCTTAGAACCTTGTCACTGCCACTTTGAAGCGACAAATGAAAGTGTGGGCAGAGATTTTTTATTGCCCTTGCTTTGTTTAGAAATTCACGGGTAATAACGTTCATTTCAATGGACCCGAGGCGGACGCGGACAGGCAGGTGCGAAAGCGCGAGTGGAACCTCTATAAGCGAGAGTTTGCCATCAATTTTGAAGTCGCTAATATTGATGCCCGTGACGACAATTTCACGGCAGTTTTGCGACAAAATGGTTGCCTCGTGCACAATGCTTTCTATCGCGCGCGACCTACTGCGACCGCGAAGGTGCGGAATAATGCAGTATGAACAAAAGTTGTTGCACCCGTCTTGGATTTTCACATATCCGCGCGTTCTCACGTTTGTTGCGAGGAAATTATCCTCGTATTCTTGGGAAATAGGTGCGACAAAATTGCCGTGCTTGCCAAAAAACTTCGTGATATTACCCTTGTTAAAAGTTCCGAGAACCACTTCGACCTGCGGATTTTTCAAAAATTGCTCGGCGTTATGTTCGCTCGCACACCCGCAAACATAGATTTTGGCGTTTGGATTTTGCTTTTTAATTTTGCTAATAATTTGCCTGCTTTTGCGCTCCGCCACTTGCGTTACGGCACAGGTGTTTATGATATAAATATCGGCGGGACAAAGTTTTGAATAGACCTCATATTCTCCTTCTATTGCGCCAATTATACTGTCGATTTCATATTGATTTACCTTGCAACCAAGGTTTAGCAAACAAACTTTTTGCCTTATATTATTTTCCATTTTTACACCTCTAGCCACGCGGACACCACGCCACACAAAACAACACTGGCGGTCTCGGTGCGAAGAATTCTACTGCCAAGCGACACGGAAAGAACGTTTGGCAACCCTTGAAGTTTGGCGATTTCGCCCGCCGAAAATCCGCCCTCACTGCCTACAATTATGGCAATTTTATAAGAAGATTTTAGGCTTGGCAAAATTGATTTTATGGTGCGCATATTTTCGTTTTCGTTGGCAAAAATTACTATATCAAATTCATTTAGTCGAACGCACATTTGCTCGAATTTCAGCGTGTTTGAAGCATTCAAAAGTTGCGTGCGTCCGCACTGTTTGCACGCCGAAACGATAATCTTTTTTAACCTCTCTTGCCTTCCCGCACTCCCCTCTTTTGCCATGGTATATTGAGACAAAAATGGCACAATCTCGTGTGCTCCCACTTCACATAATTTCTGACAAATAAACTCCAGTTTGTCTTGTTTTGGAAGCCCTTGAAAAACAGTTATGGGCAATTTAGGATTTGCGTTGCAAGGTAAAATTTCTAAAATTTTTAGCACAGAT
>CAYJEF010000094.1:0-2901 GCA_964369125.1 uncultured Christensenella sp. | reverse complement strand
AACTCCCGTAAATCCTTCGGTTAAAATCTGTCTTAAGTCCCAACCGACGCAATAGGCGCCAAAAAATCCGAGATCATGCAGGTGAAGTGCCCCGCTCTCGTGGGCTTCGCGGACTTCTTGGGGGTAGATTTCGTTTAGCCAATAGTTTTTTGTGAAATTTTCGCGGACAAAATTGTTCAGCCCCGCCACGCTGTGTTGCATATTTGCGTTCTCTTTCACTGCCCAATCGGCGTCGTTTAAATACTTTGAAAATAGGTCTATGGTGGCGCCTGTGAGGGCGTTTAGTTTCCTCGCGGCGTTGCGTTTCTCGCGATATAGAATATATGCTTTTGCCACTTGGGCGTGTCTGTTTTCGATGAGCACCTTTTCGACTGTGTCTTGAATCTGCTCCACCGAAGGAATTTTGGACGCAAATTTACTTTGTAAAATTTCCTCCACTTCGTTTGCTAAACGCTCTGCAGTTGCCCTGTCTTTGCCGTTGCAAGCAAGGGCTGCTTTGAAAATGGCGCTGGCTATCTTCTCTTTGTCAAATTTCTCGATTTTACCGTCTCGTTTTCTTACTTTTAAAATCATTTTGTGTCCATTACTCCCTTTTTGAAATGATACACTAAATCTAACACTCACTATATGTAGTGTCAACATAAAACTAAAAAATACTATATATTGTGTTTTTCTTTGTCTAAAGTGCACAAAGATAAAAATTGCGGAAATAATAGTTGATTTTTCTGTGGTGCTTTAAACAAGCGAGGAGTATGAAATTTAGTTATAAAAATCTAACGATTTTTTCGGTGTTTTTTGAGTGGAACGAACAAAATTATGCCCGCATATGATAAAATTACTGCGCCAGAAATGACAAAACTTTCCCATTTTAGACGGGTGGAATTTATGGGGTTTTGCCCTGATTGGCTGACGATTTGGTTTTCATATGTGGTGAGGACGATACTCCCCATTTGGTCTGTCCTAAGGACGTCGCAGTCGTATTCGTTTAGGCGCGAGAGTACTTCATCTCGCGGGTGGCTATAAGCATTGTCTGCGCCAACGCTGATGACGGCGACCTTTGGGGTAATGGCGGACAAAAATGCGTCGCTAGTGGAACTATTGCTACCGTGGTGCCCGACTTTTAGGACGTCACAATCGAAAAATTCGGCGCCATTTTCGCTGTAGGTTGAGAGAAAATTGTTTTCCACACTGCTTTCGGAGTCGCCCGTGAAAATGTATTTGGTGCCTAAAATTGTAAGAATAATAACGGGGCAATAGTTGTTTACATTGCTAATATTGTCGACAAAGGGGGAATAGAACGCAAACGAATAGCCCGTGCCCGTAATTGTCACGTCGCGGAAGTTGTAGGTCGTTGTGGCGAGGGTTTCTTCCATATGAATTTTTTGTGTTACGCTCGACCAAACTTGGGTCTCGACCACATTATAATCCTCGGGGGAAAGGTTGTTTTCGACTTCGTAAACGGAGTAGATTTTTGGGATATAGACATTATAGATATCGTAATTTTCAAATATAATTTCGGCGTTGCCGGTGTGGTCGCTGTCGGTGTGCGTGAGAATAAAATGGTCTATTTTTGTGATTTTTAGCGCGTCAAAATAACACAGGACGTCTTCCTGATTTGTGGACGGTCCGCTGTCGATGAGTGCAGTTTTGCCGTCTGGGAGTTCAAACAAAATGCAATCGCCTTGACCCACGTCGATGAAGTGGACTTTGTATGGAGCATACTTAAAAATTTCGGATAGATTGAGTGTGTGAGCGTTTAAGAGATTGTCAAAATAATTTGAGAATATTAGCGACGTCAAAAGAACCGCCCAAAGACTGACGTATATGGCGATTTTAGTAAATTTTGACTTCGCGGATTGCAAAGAGTTTTCGCGAGTTTTTTTTGAAAATTTTTGCTTTTTCGTTTGTGTTTTCATTAGGTGAAATTTCCCTTCACACAATTATTGGCTTGTTTTCGGTTATGGCTTCGTATTTTCGGCGGTGTATTTTTTTGGGGCGTTTGGAAGAAAGGAGCAAAATCTTTTCGACGGCATCGATGCCCGCCATATAACCCTCGGCGAACATTGCGTCCACTTCGTCCATTTTGGTGGATTTATATTTTTTGAGGCTCGGTTTGATGACAATATCGGCGTTCATATAACCTTTTAGAACGTTGCTTTTCGTCATAATTCGAACGGTGGCTAAGAGGACGTCGACGAGTTTGACTGAGTCTGTGCCCGTTCCGCGCGTGGAATTTACGTCCACAGCAACGACATAATCGCAACCAAAATAGCGGGGAACATCGCTGGGGATATTATTTTGAATCCCGCCGTCGACAAGGTTGTAGTCGCCATATGTGACAGGCACAAAAACACCCGGAACGGCGCAACTGCCCGCCACGATTTCCGCCACTTTTCCGCGCGAAAACACGAGTTCACTCCCAGTTTTTAGGTCGACCGCAACCGCGGCAAAGGGGGTTTTTAGGTCGGCAATGTCGATGTCACCGATAGAGTCACGGACGAGGTCTTGAATCCCGTCGGTTTTGGAGGGCATAAAAAATTTGCTACGCCTGATGTCCTTTACGCGCACGCTACGGGCAATATTGAGCATTTCGTCGGCGGTTTTGCCGGCACAATAGATGGCGCCGATAAGCGAACCGGCGCTGGTGCCCGAGACAAAATCAAAGTGAATGTTATTCTCCTCAAACGCCTTTATAACACCAATATGCGCGATTCCACGCGTGGCGCCACCGCCGAAAGTAAGCCCTATCTTAACCTTTTTGTTTTTTATTGGAAGGTTTATTTTTGGTTTAAAAAATCTCATTATTTCTCCAAAAATCTTTTGTGAATTTATTCTTTATTATAAAATAATTTTAGCACACAAAACAAAAAACACCAAAGTTTTATCTCGGTGTTTTTTTGC
>CAYJEF010000093.1:0-2911 GCA_964369125.1 uncultured Christensenella sp. | reverse complement strand
TAATAAGTTTGTGCAGATTGCACATATAAAAATTAGATAAAAATAAAAAATTCGCCAGTTAAGACGAATTTAATTTTTGAAATGCCCATAAAAAGCGACATATTTCGATATTTATTGTCAGTTACCCAAGGCAAACCCGCAATTGTGCTCGTAGGACTTGCAATAATGCGTTTTGTCCTCTTTGTCGCTTGAAGCCACCAAAATTGTGCCCTTTCGGCAACCGTGACCGCCCACATTATAAATACAAGTCGTCACTTCGCAATTTATTTTTTGTATTTTATTTTTTCCCATATCACAATTATGGCAATTATAAGGAGAAATATACAATTTTTTATTTTGTTGTTTTCTTTGCTGTCTCTTTCTTGTTTGGCACAAGGTCAATTTCAAGTTTTTTTAGCATAAATTTAATATCAATGTCGTGCACGCTAGCGGCTTGCTCCACCGTCTCCATTCGGCTCATTGGGCAATGGAAACAATGCATACCAAAATTCATCAAAACTTCCTCAGCGTTTTTATAGTTTTTTAAGATTTCACCAAGCGTGGTGTCTTTTGTTATTTTCATTTTTTCTCTCCTTTTTATTTATAGTATATATTAGTTATTATATATAATATCAACTAATATATTGGTCGTTGGCAAATTTTTAAGTGAGTTTGCTTTTGCACACACAACAACAGTCGGCTTGTGGAAAATTCTTTGCGCCACAGCATGGGCAATCAATTAGTGCAGTTTTGGACTTTGGCTTTTCGGCAGTTTTGGGGTCGCTGTGGGAGATATTTTCTGTTTGTTGGTGGGTTTCCTCAACAATAATTTTTGGTGCCACTTGCTCTTTAAAAGTTTGTTCAAAATCGTTTGGTGTGTCTTGTGTAAATATATTCTCGCTACTACTCGTGTTTTTGCCTATATCTTCATACTTTGTTTCGTTTGGCGGTGCGGTATATGTAAAATTATTATTCTTAGCGTTATTTTCTTTTGGCGATTCAGTTTTGTGACCAGAAAACACCACGCTCAAATCGTCCTGCAAGTTGTTAAGTCTGTCCTCCACCATTTTAATCAAAAACTCATTGTTAGTATTGGCGTTTTTGGAGTCAATCAAATATCCTTTTGAAATGCGATAGCGCCTTGGCACCAGTACCTCAGTGACAACAACGTCATAAATTTTAACGCCCAGGTCTTTTTCAAGTTCTCCCACATTTCGCAAAATGACGTTGGCAATTTTATCTTTGCCACCCAAAAAATCGCTTAAAACAAAGTCGTTTTTGTCAAACGCGCGCTCGGCACACCTGCCCACATAGTACGATAAATCTTTTAGAACCCTTTTGTTTTTAACAACGGCGTAACTGTCGCAAAAATCTTGCATAAAGCGACTTACGTTTATCATATGCAACCTAAAAGTGCCTTTAAGGCGAATCTTAACCTTGCCCGTTTGCCCCTTTGTGCAAATGTAGTTTGGCGTCAGGAAGTCAAAACTGGAATTTCTAGATAGAGCCACAAAATAGACGTCGGCAAACACGCTATTTGGCAAAAATTCTCCGCGTTTCGTGGCTTGTTTTTGGCAATATTTCATTATTATTGGCACGGTCGTTCCGTCCAGTTCATAGTCGCCGATATTTAGCACATCGCACACTTTGTTGTAATGCACCGTAACGAGGGCAAACCCGTCTGGCACCTCCGCTTTTGTGCCTATTTTAAGCGAATTATTCGTCTGTCTGCAAAATACCACTAAATCGCCGGCATTTTTTGCTGGCAATGTAATTTTGTTATGAAATATTTTTCTAAACCCTGCTGACCATTCCATACGGCAAATTCTAACATAATGACAAAAAAAACGCTAGTAATTTAAGATAATATTTAGCGCTGGACAAACATATATTTAGAGTATCGATAGTATTTTCAAGGAGTTAAAATGATATTACTTAGCGACATTGTGTCCAAAAAGGTCCTCAATATATTCTCGGGCAGAGTGGAAGGAACGGTCAAAAATCTGTGCTTTGACGAGGGTTGCAAAATAGTCAAAAGTCTAAAAGTTTTCAACGATGAAGATGACGAATTTTCTCTTGATGCCAAAAAAATCTACTGCGCAGAAGGTAGCGCGATTGTGATAAAAAATTCGTCAGCAATAACCCCCGCCCTTAACCAGTGCGACGAAAACGAAAAAAGTCCGATAAACCTTACGGCATATTCACTTTCTGGCGACGACCTAGGTCTTGTTGTGGACGCGGAGTTGTCAAACTCCCTCAAACTAAATTTTCTCATCACAAAAACGCACCGCATTAGAGCCGATCAGATAATAAATGTGGCGGACAATGTCATAGTAAATTTAGAGGACAAAAAGGTTCGCGTTTGTGATTTCAAACCGCGAGTTCAGATGAGCGAAAGTCCGCAAAAAGTATACATCGTCGCGCCAAAAATTGAAATCGGTAAAGAAGGCGCTCCAGCCTCGCCACCGTCAAATGACGACCACAATATCACCCCACTTCCACCACCTATACAAAACATTTCAAATGTAAACTTCAAAATCAGCGCACTGCCCTCCCCCCAAAAAATTGTCGGCAACAGTAATTTCCTAATTGGCAGGAAAATGGCACGAACGATATATGGACTAAACAACGAAATAATCATTCGCAAAGAATTTTTGATAAACGAAAAAACAATCGACTGCGCACGCAAGCACGGCAAACTTATGGAACTCACGATGTTTTCAAAACAAAAAGCATAGGCGCAAACCTATGCTCTTTTATAAATTTTGTCTAAATTTTCACTTATCTTCTGCGTGAACCTGTCAAAATTTTTTGCATTTCTGCGTGCAAACTTTCCAGTCCCGATGCGGAGTCGTCCTCTTCGCGAGACGGTCTTCGACTTACGCCACTGCGACGCGAAGTTGCCCGAGGTTTGCGTTCCTTTTCCTTCGAA
>CAYJEF010000092.1:0-2931 GCA_964369125.1 uncultured Christensenella sp. | reverse complement strand
GTATACAGCAAGACTAGTGGCTCTACAGCCGCCCCCACCGCAGGACTACATTTCACGCAAGAACTCCTTGAAAAAATTAAGAGTAAAGGCGTCACCATTTGCAGTGTTCTTCTGCATGTCGGGCTCGGCACTTTCAAACCCGTCACGAGCGAAAATATTTTACACCACCAAATGCACGAGGAATATTATGAAGTTACGCCAGAAGTTGCGGGTGAAATAAACCGCGCCAAACGCGAAAATCGCCGAGTGATTGCAGTCGGCACCACGTCAGTTAGGACGCTTGAAAGTGCAGGCAAATCTGGCGAAGTTGTGGCAACAAAAAGCAGTACAAAACTCTTTTGCTATCCGCCATATGACTTCAAAATTGTCGACTGCCTTGTCACCAATTTTCATCTGCCGGGAAGCACGCTAATTATGCTAGTGTCCGCGTTTGCAGGATACGAAAACACAATGAATGTCTACCAAACCGCAGTGCGCGAAAATTATCGATTTTTCAGTTTCGGCGATGCGTGTTATTTTTATAGAAAAGACCCAAAAAGGAAAGAATAAATGACAGAATATTTCAGTTTCAAAACCATTCATACAGACAAGAATTCCAATACGCGCACGGGAGTTTTTACCACCCCGCACGGCAAAATAAAGACGCCAATTTTTATGCCCGTCGGCACCCAAGCCACAGTCAAAAGTTTGACGCCCGAAGACCTCAAAACTATTGGCACGCAAATACTTTTGTCAAACACCTACCACCTCTATCTTCGCCCAGGAAGTGACCTTATTCGTCGCGCTGGCGGACTGCACAAATTTATGAATTGGGACCGCCCAATCCTCACAGATTCTGGCGGATTTCAGGTGTTTTCTCTGTCAAACCTTCGTAAAATAAGCGACGAAGGCGTGGAGTTTAAATCTCACCTAAACGGCGAAAAGCACTTTATGACTCCCGAAAAATGTGTCGCAATCCAAAATGACCTCGGCTCCGACATTGTTATGCAACTGGACGAATGCACCCATTATGGCGCGAGTTACGACGAGAGTAGCAAAGCGTTAGAGCGCACCGCATTGTGGCTCAAAAAATGCTTCGACGCCCAACAAAACCCAAAGCAAATACTGTTCCCAATAGTGCAGGGCAACGTCTACCCTGATTTGCGTCTAAAAAGCGTCGAACTTGCGAAACCATATGTGAAATGTGGCATCGCCATAGGCGGACTTTCCGTCGGCGAACCCAAAGAAAAAATGTATGAAATTTTAGAACTTATAAACGACAAACTGCCCAAAGACAGCCCCCGCTACCTTATGGGCGTAGGCAGTCCAGATTGTCTTTTTGAAGGCGTTTTGCGTGGAGTGGATATGTTCGACTGCGTCCTATCCACCCGCATTGCGAGAAACGGCACCGCCTTCACTTCCTCAGGCAAAGTCGTCATCAAAAACGCCACCTACAAAGAGGACTTCACCCCACTAGACAGCGAATGTGACTGCGAATGTTGCAAAAATTACACCAAAAGTTACCTTCGTCACCTGTTCAACACCGGCGAAATTTTGGGCGCACGCCTTTTGTCCGTCCACAACACGCGATTTTTACTAAAACTTATGGAAAATATTCGAAAATCCATAAACGAAGATAGATTTTTAGAATATCGCGAAGAATTTTATAATAAATATGGCAGGTGAAATATTTGTAATTTCTCTTTAAAACACGCTAAATCATTTTGTAATGCGTAAAAATTAGGTTAAAATAATTTCATATATCAAAAATAGGAGATGAAATATGTTAAATTTATTGTGTGCAACAGAAGGAATCGGCTGGACAGTCGCACTTATCGCTCTATTGGGGCTTATGGTGGTCTATCTTGTTATGGGAACTATCAATCGCAAAAAGACCCAAGACCAAGTCGTTAAAATGATTAACGAACTGAAAAAGGGCGACAAAGTTGTCACCAACGCAGGCGTGTACGGCGAAGTTGTGTCACTAAGAGAAACCAATATGGGTAAAGTTGTGGTCTTAAAAACTGGACACGACGACGGCGACAAAAACGCGAGTTATTTAACCTTGAACGCTAGCGTCATTTTGGGAATTGACAAAAAAGAAGATTTGATTTTGGACAAAGATGGCAACGTAATTGACCCCTCGGATCTCAAAACTGAAGTCTTGACCGAAAAAGCGGAAAAAACCGAAAAGATAGTGGCAAAGAAACCAAGAGCCACTGCAAAAAAAGCGGAAACTTCTGTCGAAAAGCCAGCAGAAAAACCAGCAACTACCAAAAAGACACCTGCAAAAACCACAAAACCAAAAACAAGCAAATAATATTTTTAAAATAAAAAAGGTCACCAAAATTTTGGTGATTTTTTTTTTTTTTTATCATAAATATTCTCCTTTATTCATAGATTTTAATATTAGTAAAAAGGGGAAAATTATGGAAAGAGCGTTAAAAAGAAGAGTGCTGTCGCCCGTGACAAAAGGAGTTTTGACGGCGGTCTGTTTTTCTGTTGTGGCGGTGCTACTTTTCGCCGTAATATATAAATTTGTGGACATAAGTGACGTCGCCATAAAAGTAATAAATCAAATAATAAAAGTGATGAGCATTGCCCTTGGAGTTCACGTTTCCTTAAAGCACGACAAGAGCAGAGGTGCCCTAAAAGGCGCACTAATTGGCGCTCTCTATATGCTCCTTGCCTACACCATTTTCTCAATTCTCGTCGCCACGTTTTCGTTTAGTTTGTCGATAATTTTCGATATATTGTTTTCCGTTTTGGTGGGTGTCATATGCGGTGCATTTATGGCGAATTTAAAAAAATACTAAATATAAAAACTAAAATATAAAAATTTATTTTGGCAACAATTCATATAAGTGTGGATTGTTGTTTTTTTAGGAACGCAAGAAATAATTTTGAGTTATTACGAAAAATTTTTCTTATGTATGAAGCAAAAATTATATT
>CAYJEF010000091.1:0-2967 GCA_964369125.1 uncultured Christensenella sp. | reverse complement strand
CGCCACTTCATATATATTTTTCACATAGAAATGCGATGCTTCTTTGATGTGAAGCAGTCCTTCCAAGTCGTCGCTAAAGCCAATAATTGCGCCAAATGGCAGGATTTTTTTAACCTCACCCGACACAATTTGATCAATCTTTAGAGCGCGAATTTTTTCAAGCATAGGGTTTTCTTGCAGTGCCTTAAAACTGAGCGCCACGCGTTTGTTTTCCCTGTCGCACTTGATGACGCGGAAATTATATGTCTTTTCCAGTTCCAAGACGTCGCCTGCACTCTTTATTTTGTCCCAACTTACCTCGCTGTTGTGCACCAAACAATCCACGCCGTTCACGTCCACGAATGCGCCAAAATCGGTGAAACGAACCACTTTGCCTGTTACAATTTTATTTTCAAAAATTGCTTGCCAAAAAGCGGTCTCTTTGTCGTGCTTCTCATTTTCTTCGAATGCCTTTATCGAAGCAACGATTTTCTTTGATAAAAGGTCAATCTCGAGAACCACGGCTTTCAGTTGCTTATTCACATAGTTTTCAAAATTATTGTCGATATGCCTAATGGAAATTTGGCTAGCAGGAATGAACACTTCAAAACTGCCAAGATTAGAAATCAGCCCGAATTTGCTGTGGTTTACAATAACCAAACTGACTTCGTCGCCCACCTTTAGACCGTTTACTTGTTCGTTTCCAACTTTAAGCATATCCGCTTTCGCTTTTGAAATCACAACCGCCCCGCTATCGTCTCTGGTGTTAACAATTATCGCCTCAAAACTATCGCCCTCTTTCAGGTTTTCAATCGCATTACTTTCCTCCTGCGAAAACGGAATGAAGCCGTCCTTTTTGCCCCCAATGTTAAGAAGTAACCCATTTTTAAGACTGCCAACAACAGTAGCTTGAACTTTTTCGCCAATTCTAAAGCGTGTGAAAGTCCTGTCAATGCTGTTCAAATCAAATTTCTCGTCCATTATAATTTTCTCCTAAGTGTGATTATATCAAATATTAGGGAAAATTAAAACAAAAAAATTACAATTATTTACTCTGTCGATCCTTCGCCAGTTTTTTCACAAGCTTTTGTTCGTTTAAATAACTTTCATAACTGTGTTTTAAATCAAGTAAACTTGCTTTGAGAACGCTATCTGCCTGAGTCATCGCGACTTTATCAAGCGCCTTGTCATACAAGTCGTTTAATTCAAAACTCTGCCCCACTATAACAGTATTTTTCTTGAAAAATCGGTGTTTTTTCACAATATAAACGGGAATAATTGGCGTCTTTGTTTTTATTGCAAAGAAACACGCCCCGCCTTTGAGTTCGTCGTCGTCATAAAGGTCCTCTTTACGCGTCCCCTCGGGAAATATCGCAACGTTGTTCTTTGTCTTTATAAGGTCAAACACCATTTTGGTTTGTGAGAGCGAAAGTCCTTTTTTTCTGTCAAAACCAATCCCGCCACATGCTTTGTAAAAGCCAGCGGAAAATTTATTATTAAATAGTTCAATTTTTGCCAAAAACTTAACCTTTTTCTTAAACACCATATCAATCAAAATAGAGTCGAAATTACTCTTATGATTGCAGACGATTATATAGTTTTTTGTCTTGTCGATGTTCTTTTTGCCGACAATTTTGAAAGGTGCGAAAATAAAAATCACAAAATATAAAATATAATATGCAATCCAAAAAATCATCTCACTTCCCCCTAATTTTTTAATATGTTTTGGCAAAAATATGTATCATTTCCCACCGAAATCTCTCAGGTATTTCCCTGCCATATATCCAGTTGCAAGCGCAATATGAATGTTAAATCCGCCCGTAAACGCGTCCAAATCAAGCACTTCTCCCACAAAAAATAAATTTTTGACCAGTTTACTTTGCATATTTTTGGGGTTAATTTCATTCACGTCCACTCCGCCCGAAGTGATAATTGCGCCTTCAAACGACTCAAGTTTTTTAATATTGTATGAAAAACCTTTAATTAAATCAATAATTTTTTCGCGCAGTTCTCTTGTTAAATCACAAACGCGCAAATTTTCGTCGAATTTCCCTTTTGATATAAACTCCATAATCAAACTAGATGGCAATAGTTCATGCAAATAATTTTTCAAAATCTTTGTCTTGTAATTCGTAAAATCTTTAATAAGTCTCAAGTTTAATTCTTCTTTAGTTACGGCGGGTTTAAGGTCGATTGAAAGTGTTGCACCAGCGACATTTTCGCGCGCAACCAGACTGCTTAGCGTCAAAATCGCGGGTCCACTCACACCTTTGTGCGTAAACAACATTTCGCCAAATTGAGAGTAAGTTTTATGGGGCAATTTCAAACTTACTTGGACGTTTTTTAGCGCCAAACCGCTCAAATCCTCGCCCTTATAATCTTTAAGTTCAATGCCCACAAGCGCAGGTTTTGGATCAATAATTTTGTGCGAAAAACACCGCGCAAAATTCAGTCCGTCGCCCGTAGAACCCGTCATAGGATACGACATTCCTCCCGTGGCAACCACCACGACGTCGCACAAAATATCGCCGTTTTGAGTTGAAACAATAAACTCGCCGTCAGTTTTACAAATCCTCATAACGCGCGAGTTAAAAAGAACTTTCACTCCTTGCTTCTTTAAAATTCGCTCGAAAATTCTCGTCACATCACTTGCCTTGTCCGACTCAGGAAAAACACGTCTACCTCGCTCAATCTTTGTCTTTAGACCATTATTCTCGAAAAAATCCACCGCGTCTTGTGGCGAGAAATCGCTTAATGTTGCAAACAAAAACTTTCCGTTTCTCGCCACATTTCTCAAAAACTCGTCGCGTTCGCAAAGGTTCGTGACGTTGCACCTACCCTTACCCGTGATATAAAGTTTCTTGCCGAGCTTCTCGTTGCCGTCCAGCAAAAACACTTCGTTATTTGAGTTCTCACTACACACGCTCGCACACATCAGCCCGCTAGGACCGCCACCAATCACAACAATTCTCATAAAATGATTATACC
>CAYJEF010000090.1:0-2981 GCA_964369125.1 uncultured Christensenella sp. | reverse complement strand
AAACTTTCCAGTCCCGATGCGGAGTCGTCCTCTTCGCGAGACGGTCTTCGGCTTACGCCACTGCGACGCGAAGTTGCCCGAGGTTTGCGTTCCTTTTCCTTCGAAGTAGAGCGTTTTACAGTCGCTCTACGCGCTGGTTTCGTCACCTCTTCTTCCCTAGAATCTTCCTCGTCACCCGTTTCCTCAAGTTCCCTAAAAATGTCTCTACGTGGAGATTTTTTCACCGCTATACCGTCGTCCTCATCGTCGTCATATCGTGATTTTTTGACTACTGGTCTTTGTGGAATTTCGTCCTCGTCGTCAACAAAACTACTTTTGCGAGAAGGTCTAATATCTTCCAGTTCGCTCTCAAATCTTGACTTTTTGGTTGGTTTTACCTCGTCCTCGTCGTCAACAAAACTACTTTTGCGAGAAGGTCTAATATCTTCCAGTTCGCTCTCAAATCTTGACTTTTTGGTTGGTTTTACCTCGTCCTCGTCGTCGTCATACTTTGGTTTTTTGACAACAGGTCTTGGTGGGATTTCGTCCTCGTCGTCGTCATACTTTGGTTTTTTGACAACAGGTCTTGGTGGGATTTCGTCCTCGTCATATTCTGTGTCAAATTTGGAAATGGTTTTATTAAGGTCGTTTTCAAGTTCCATTTTTTCGTGTTTCAATCGGCTATTTTCTTCTTCTATTTCTCTTTGAATTTTGTCAAAATCGTCGCTGTTTTTTTCCTTATTCACCTCGGGAATTTCGTCGTCCTCGTCTTTCATTTCCTCTTTTTTCGCTGGCTCTTGCTTTGGCATTTTTTCTTCTACTTCAGTCTCTATTTCGTCTGCCACCTGAGATGGTTCTTTTGCTGGTTGCTCCTTCTGCGCCTCAGCTGGTTCCTCCTCAGGTTTCACAGTTGGTTTTCTTGCTGGCTCTTGTGCGGTTTGGGCCAAAGCTTTCTCCGCCGCTTTTTTCTCCTTGTTTTTTTCTTTAATCTTTTTGTTTTCCTCTGCTTCCATTTGCTTTGAAGCCACGCGAGTTTCTTCCAGCTGACTTTCGTCACTGCCCGACATTTCATACAAGTTGTCGGTTGTAATTTCGTTTGGTTGAATGAGGTTGCCCTCATAGTCAAGTTCGCTCTCGTCCACGCCCACCCCGTGAATGTCGGTAAGGAGCGCTTTGAGGTCGGCATTCTCTTGCGCAAGGGAGACGAGTTTTTGATTCGCCACTTCTTTGGCTTTGCCTGTCAATGCTTGGTAAAGTGTGTTTGCATAATGTTTGAATTCAAGTAGCATCGCCTGCTCCACGAACTCTTTTTTCTCCTCAATTTCCTTGTCGCGCTTCTCAATTTCCCTCTGCAAAGTGTCTTGCTCTTCGTGGAATTTCGCAGTGGCTTGCTCGATGTCTTTTTCCAGTTGCTCCTGCTTCTTGATTTCGTCGGATTGTTGTTTTCTTATATAGTTGCTCTCGATACGGTTCGTAGACGCCTCTTGCTCCTTCTTCAAGTTTTCAAGGTTCTCGCGTGACGCCTGAAGTTTGCGTTGCATATCTTTAAGTGTCTGTTCAAAAGTCTTTTTATAGTTGTCTTTCTCCGTCTCAATGGCGTTGCTTTCGTCCTGAAGTCTACGGCGAATTTTAATGAAAGTTTCGCTTTCCTTCATCGCGCGCTCTAACACGAGTGAGCCGTCCACGCCGAGTTCGCTAAAGTCATACTCTTCAATAATCATAGCATTCTCACGTGCACGTTCCAGTTCTTCTTCTTCCACTTTGGCGCGTTTTTCAAGGTATTGTTGCAAAATTGGAATCCCGTCTTTGATTTCCTTTTTGGTGAACAAAATTTCATAGTCCACATACGCAGGAAGTGTCGTCACTGCCTTCGTGAGGTTGCGTTCATACAGCGGAAAGTTTTCATACAAACATGCGTAGATGTCGTTCTTACTAGCCTTAATTACCAGATAAAATATTGTATATAAAATTGTTACTGCAAGTGGCACGAGAAGTGCAAGAAACATAACATCGCCAAGAATATTTGTGCCGGCAACGTGAGTAGCATACACCAGCCCAATAGCAAATGACAAAAGCCCTAGCAACACCGAAAATATTGTGAAATTGCCCATATTCTTTTCAATAGAACTCGTGCGAAGAGGTTTATCAATGCAAGAATTTATGTTGATATACGTGGAAAGTGGGTCCTCGCGATTGAGCATATAGACCTGCCAGTTGCTCCTTAAAACTTCCGGCACCGCTTTCATTTTCAGGTTAAACTCCACCAAATTTTCCTCGTTAATATATGGCTTTTGGAGGAAATATTTGTTAAGGCGATTAACACTTTTAAGGATCCTATTTTCATAGGAAAATCTAACGAGCAAAATCATTGCAATTATCGCAAGAATCATCACTCCAATAAATATAGCAGGCCAAAACCAAAGCTGTGCAATTTCTTTGCCCACCTCGCTAAAAAAATCTTTCATTGCCGTGATAATTTCAGAACCAACAAATGCCAAATAATTCATAGTGGCACCCCTTCCTTTTAAATTGCCTTGAGTATACCATAAAGTTTTTTTAAATAAAAACAAATTTATATATATTTTATGTTTTTAGAAAAGTTTTATCAATTTATTTAAGAAAAACGAATACACATACACTCCGTCAAAGTTAATATTCATCGCTTTTTCAAGGCATATTTTGTATAATTTGAGTTGTATTTTATATTTTTCGACCAACTGGTCGGCACTTTGCGCACGAGTAATTTTATAATCGACCAAATAGTTTTTGTCACCAGTTTGAACAATCAAATCTGCCACGCCTTGCACCAAAATTTTTGTATTTTCCTCACCGCCAAAAACTTCGTTATATGGCAAATAACTAATAAAAGGCATCTCTTTTATTGTCTTTATTTTGCCCAAATTTTGAATTGTATTTACGCAGTTTGATATTTTTTCAAAACTCACTTCTTGGGCAAATTCTTCAAGTTTTAGTTTGGAAATTATGCTTGAATATTCTTTTAT
>CAYJEF010000089.1:0-2999 GCA_964369125.1 uncultured Christensenella sp. | reverse complement strand
ATATTATATAAAATATATTTTGAAATGTAAAACTTTTCGTCTTAGTTTAATTTTCTAAACATTTTCACACCTTTTGAAAACAAAAATATAATGCTAAATATTAAAACCAAAGCGTAAACTACTGCCGAAATTATTGCAATCCACGTGATGGCAAGGTCGAATATAAGGAGTAGCCCCACAGGAATTAGCGTCATCACTAGCCCTAGAACCATACATAAAAGTGTCGCCATACTTTGCTTTACCACTTGAATTTCGTCCACCCAGTCAAATTTTGGGAGCCAAATGTTGATAATTAGCCCCAAAAATGATAGCGCAAAATTTAATAAAATTGGCACAAGGCAAATAAAGCAAAACTGCAAAATTGACAGCGAAAATGTTAAGGTCAAAATTAATGATGAGACTAAAATCACAGGCGAGACCATAATTATATTTGGCAGTACTTTTGCCATAAACAGCGCGCGCTCATTCACCGGCGTAGACGTGAGAATCCAAAGATTTTTGCCTTCAAGCGATAGCGAAGAGCACGAAATTAAAGTGAGAGAAGCAGAGAAACAAAACACCAAACCAATCATGCCAGATATAACGTCCCATGGTAAAGCGCCCCCCATACCAAACAGTTCTGAGACGGCGTTTTCTCCCATAATTGAGACCACAACTCCGAACCCAAGAATCATAATAGGTCCAATAATAGTGTTGATGAGATAGGAAGGAATGGAGAAATAAGTTTTAAATTCTTTTTTGATAATACTCCCAAAACTGCTCGCGCTAGCGCTAAACTTTAATGCCTGATCCTTTGCGGAATATTGCATAATGTGTTTGCCAAACGAAAAACTAAACAAAATAACACCAAGAAGAAATGGAAGAATAGTGAAAGCCAACATAGAAGCGATAGGTAAAAAACCGCCACGCAAAACGAAAGTCATAATGAGATTAGACACTGGTCTATCGGCAAAATATGCATCAAGCGAACCTGTTAGCGTGCCATAAGACATTGTTTTTATGAGCATAAGCACGATAATAGTCACGTAAATTATGGTAGTGAAGATAGATTTTAAAATGGACGCGGACTTAAATTTGTTGAATAGTCGGGTTATGACAAAGTCCACAATGTAAGAAAGTCCCACACTAAAAAGTGGCAAAACAAGGACCGCAACGAGCCCAAGAATTGTCGTCAAAACCGAAAACTGCGTGAATATTTGATACAAAATCACGTATGGAAGAAAAAGCAAAAACACGAAGCAAAAATCGAACAAATATCTATTGATTGTCTTTGAAATAATAATTTCACTTCGCCTGAGTGGCAGGGACAGAAGTAAATCAGTGTCCGAAAATTTTGGGTTGCCAGTAACGCGCATAATGCCCAGAATTAGGAGTACCGAGACGGTAGTTATGCACGCGTGGAACAGACATACTTTCTCTAGCCCCATCGCCCCCAGTCCCACGAACATTGAATATGCTTGAAGGGTATAAAGTCCTAAAATCAAAACGACGCCAAGCGCAAGAAGTGAGATCGCGACCGACGTTCTTTTGCGTTGTCTTTTGCCCTGAAGTGTCCCAAGAAGTTGAATAAAATTGTATTTAAAGAGTATTTTTAAATTAGTCATTTGAAATCTCCAAGAATACTTCCTCAAGGTTCTTGTCTTTTTTAATGTCGTTCATTTTTCCGCTGGCGACGATCTCACCGCGCTTGATGATTGCCACTTTGTTGCAGAGTTTTTCCGCAACTTCTAAGACGTGCGTGGAGAAGAATATCGCCCCGCCTTCCTTTACGAATTTCTTCATAATTTCTTTTAATGCAAAACTCGACTTTGGGTCAAGCCCCACAAACGGTTCGTCGAGAACCAGCAGTTTTGGGCTATGCACAAACGCGGAAATCAAAACTACCTTTTGACGCATACCGTGAGAATATGTAGAAATTGGCGCGTTTAGGTCCTTTTCAATCTCAAAAATTTTCGCGTAACTTTCGGTTCTTTCTCGCCTTGTTGTGGCGTCGACATTAAAAATATCGGCGATAAAATTTATAAATTGAAGCCCCGTCAGTGACGCATAAATGTCGGGATTATCGGGAATATACGCGAGCAGTTTTTTGCATTCAATTGGGTTTTCTTTCACCGAAATTCCGCTTATAAAAATGTTGCCACTCGTGATGTCGTTTATGCCCACAATACTCTTAATCGTCGTCGTTTTGCCGGCACCATTAGGACCAATAAACGCGAAAATATCACCCGCCTCAACCTTTAAACTCACGTCTTTCGCACCCGCTTTGCCGTTTGGATAAATCTTTGTGTAATTTTTAAGTTCTAACATTTTCCCTCACCTTTATACTTTATATATTATCAAAATTACGACTAAATTGCAATTAAAAAGCGTTTTGAAAACAACTTTTGAGCGAAAAACATATTATATTGATTTTGTAAAAAATTAAAGCCCTTTAAAAGGACTTTAAAATTCTTTTTGTGTTCAAAACTTTTATTGTTGTTTTGCGGATTTTGTTCTTTTGTCTTTCAAGAATACTGCGAGTAAGGCGCTGACAGCAGTTAGGAGTCCCACAAACATAAATATATAAAGCCCAATTTCGCCGTTTATTCCATTGATTAACCCGCCAATTTCAGTTAGGTTAACAATGGTCGCAATGGTCCCAAAAGCAAAAGCAAGGAGAAACACGACAGCAAACTTAATCGCTGCGATTTTTTCGTATTTTTGGAATTTGCCAACTTTCAAGTTGTTAAGAACGAAAATGATTGCCATTCCAAGTCCAACTATAAGAGTTAAAACGGCAAAAACCGCGAAAAGTGTCATCCAAATTTTTTGAAAAGAATCTCCCCAAAAAGTAAATTCTGGTCCGTTAAAACTGTCAAAAAGCCCATAATTTTTTGGTTCGCCCTCATAATTTTCCAAAAAATAACTCCAAGTCGTCAAAAATAACGGTAAAATAAGCCCAACAGGCAAGCAAATAGTTAGCCATCAAATTCTATTGTTTTTATAAGTTCATCGGCACT